>NZ_JAHLEX010000032.1 GCF_023476575.1 Anaplasma phagocytophilum
TGTCACACTGGAGGTATTACGTGGGATATCTCACGGATGCAAACTTGCTGGAGCTTCCCTTGTTGGCGGTGAAACCGCTGAAATGCCCGGTATGTACTCTAGAGGACACTACGACCTCGCAGGGTTTACCGTAGGCATAGTTGAAAGGGATGACATATTACCAAAACTAGATCTCATACAAGCGGGGGACGTAATACTTGGTCTGCCTTCTTCGGGACTGCATTCAAATGGGTTTTCTCTAGTAAGGAAAATCCTCAAGGACCTAGATATAGATTATTCTAGCACATGTGTCTTTAGCGAGAAGAAGCTTACTTGGGCAGATGTTCTTCTGGAACCTACCAGAATATACGTAAACTCGGTGCTACCTACTTGTAATCTCCTAAAAGCCATAGCACATATTACCGGAGGTGGACTAATACATAATGTCCCGAGAATATTACCAACTCACCTCGCTGCTGAAATACATCAGGACTCGTGGCCAAGGCTGAATATATTCACCTGGCTAGAAGAGGCTGGAAATATTTCTAAGGAAGATATGCTAGAAACCTTTAATTGCGGCATTGGTCTTGTATTAGTCACTGCACGAGAAACTTCTGAGACATTGAGAGCTATGCTAGAAGAACTAGGAGAGACAGCACACGTCATAGGGGAAGTCATTCCCAGAAGCGAAAAACCTGTAGTTTTAGTTGGATAACGTACTTACATCCCTCAATGCTGTTTTGGAGAAACTCAAGGCTGTAGCACAGTATGCCGTGCTCGTCTGATGCTCTGGATCCAGACTATAAACGTCAAGACTTGAAAGAGCATTGGTGCTACAGCTCCGTACTATGCTATTTTTTCTTTGGGTCTATTGTTTCTCTATATATTTTGCCACCACAGCCTACAAAACACGTAGCGTGGTCACTTTTACATAGGTAATCGCATCTATCTGTAGTACAAATATTTCTTTTACTCGTATCATCCCCTATTTTGAAGTCAAACCCTACTGACGTGCTACTACTATTGCAGCTATGCTCTATCTCACACCTTGACTCACAGAATCCATCGCCTGCACATCCTGTATAACACTTTTCACGCTTACGGTAACACTCAGACTGCCTACTCTCTACCCTACTACCACCACCTATTTTTACCATGTCTTTTACTATGCCGACTACGTCTCTAACCACTCCTTCTTTTGATTCTTGTATCTGGCACTCTTTATTCTGCTTATCACAACTCCTCAGGCACTCGTTCCTCTTATATAGGCACTGATCTACACATCGTTGGCCTTCGGCTTTTGCATGGAAAGGAAGCGGCCTTGCTGGTGCGTCTTTTAGCAAGTTTGTTAAGGATCTAGATCTACATAAGAAGAATTGGCCTACGGGAAAAATATGCAAACATGGCGGTGGTAGTCTATCACCACAGCAGGTTTTGAAGGACTTTGTCCGGGAAACGCTCGGATATGGAAGCCAGAACTGGCCAACATCTACCGGTAGCACACCAAAACTATACAAGACGACAACGCTACAGCTGTAGCTAAAGACCTAGTAAAGGAACCCACCCCTGAAGAAAAAGCCACAGTAGCTGGTCTACTAGCCAAAACTATCGAAGGTGGTAATGACTGATAGAAGTTATGCTGAACTGTTCTTTTTTACAGTTTGCGGATGAAATCCCATGTAATTGTCTATTATACTCTTATGATCTAAGTGCGTGTATATCTGCGTAGTCGAGAGGTTTTCATGACCAAGTAACTCTTGAATCACTCTTATGTCTGCGCCTTCTAAAAACAAGTGAGTAGCAAAGCTATGACGCAGTGCATGGGGTGTTGTACTCTCAGGCAAACCCATATTTCTACGTAATGCCTGCATTCTATGTGCAAAGTATGTTCTATCAAGCACTTTACCACGCACCCCTAAAAATACATATGATGCTTTATCTCTGTAACCCGTACCATGAAATGGGCAACTCTCTATATACCCGTCTAATAACTTTTGCACCCAGGGCAATATAGGAATTATTCTCTCCTTCTTCCCCTTACCCAATACACGTACTGCATCAGCTTCTAGATCACCAAATCGCAATCCTACAGCTTCACTTATTCTTAACCCACAACCGTACAGGAAGGCAACAATTGCGGCGTCCCTTCGCGATGTCCAATGGATATTCGAGTTTTCACTAACCATCTTAAGCACATGTGACTTTTCCAAAACCTTTGGTAAGCCCCTGCGTACTATGGGGTTTACAATATGAAACACAACATCGTTTTTAATACTGTGTTTCCGCTGTAAATAGCGAAAAAAATTCCGTATAGCCGAAATAGCGCGCAAATTAGATACAGATTGCTTTCCCTCGTTGCAACGTAGAGTAATCCACCGTCTAAACTCCGTCATAGGAAGGTTTTCCATCTCTGTAAGAAGCACAACACCTTTCTCCTGTCTGATACCACACACAACCTGGAGAAAATCCCTTATATCCCTTAAATATGCTGCTACCGTATGCGGAGAGTACCTTTTTTCCTCTTCTAAACACTTAGCCCAAGCATCAACAACATCATATAAGTTTACAGCCACAACAACCCTCACCCCATTCTGCAAAAGATGCTATGCTATATACTCACTGTATCATAGGCTTTCGTATTGATTCGTCAGTTATGACTGCGCAATATTTAAATTCTACATACACTGTTCATGGCATTGGGTGTGCAGTACAAAATATTCACACTACGTAAAACGCTGTATTACTGCAGATATTCTGCATACACATAAAACCAAATTGGTTCATGCATAACATCTATCAGGCTTGTGCAGAGCTTAATTATTTCTAACAAAACCATTTGTACTTTTACAGTACTGTAGCAAGACAGTACCAGAAAGTTTTTTCTATTGATAAACCATAGCCTACGCTATACCATGCTGACGTGTATTTTTTGGCAGGCTAGGTGCAGGTCACAGTTTTAGGAGCGGGCGCGTTTGGAACAGCCTTGTCTGTTGCGCTTTATAATTCATGCTGTAGCGTTTCTCTTTGGAGCAGGAATGAGCGCGTTCTGGAAGAGTTGCGCAATACTGGAATGAACAACCTGTATTTACCCGGTTGTCCCGTGCCAAAAGAAATAGAGCTTGTACCAAATGTTGAGAGTGCACTGAAGTGTGCTTCTGTGCTATTGTTGTGTGTTCCAACACAGGAGTTGCGCAATTTGTGTAATGACGTGAAAAATACTGCTGCACTGGATGCTTCTGTACCAGTGCTAGTGTGTAGTAAGGGCATTGAGAATCAGTCTTTGAAATTTGCTGGAGAAGTCATAGAAGAACTTCTTCCTGATAATCCAGTGTTTGTTTTGTCAGGTCCTGCACTTGCAAAAGAGATGATTCATGGGCTCCCCTGCGCAATGGTGCTTGCAGGACGAGATGAATCTCTTGCAGCATCGCTCGCTGAAAAACTAAGCAGTACGGCCATGTCCATAGCTCCTAGCACTGACTATATAGGAGTGCAGATTGGTTCAGTGCTAAAAAATATCATTGCCATAGCATGTGGCATAGTCATAGGAAAAGGGCTAGGGTACAACGCTAGCGCCATGGTAGTAGTGCGGGGCATTGCTGAAATACAGGCTGTAAGCACAGCGAAATCTGGGCGTGTCGACCTGTCTACCATAATAGGTCTTGCGTGTTTGGGAGATTTAGTTCTCACATGCACATCTGCGAGTTCCCGCAACATGTCCTTTGGTCTTGCCATCGGAAAAGGACAGGATATTGCCTCACGTAATGATAGCTTGGTGGAAGGCGCAGAAAGCGCGCAGTCTATAGATCGCTTGAGTAATACACTCGGTATTCACCTTCCAGTATGCTCTGCAATAGCAAAACTTCTGAGAGGTGAGTTGGATACTGATCAAGTAATTAACCAATTGCTGTTCGCGTAATTTCAGAACCTACACTTTATATGCTCTGCAAAGCTTGTTAATAGACGCTTTCACGCGTGCCGATACTATGCTAGCACAGATACTGATGTACCTTAAAGATCGTGCTATAGGCTGTAATATAAAACCTGACTCACACACACGCACGTATGCAAAATATATTCATTGGCTAGAGATAGGCTCTACAGTATACGCATTACACATATGACAGTATTTGCTCTTATGCGCTCAAAGCTATGCCACTCCTAACTCGCTATTGTTTTGTTTGCCTATGAAAAAACAACATAGTTATGCGTATCTTCTCAATCTATGTTTAAGAGGAAATTCGTGCATAGAGTCGATTTTTCGCAGCTTTTAAAGGAAGAGCAGCTTAAGGAAACAATTAACAAAAAAAAGAGATAACCCTGCTAAAACCCCCAGAAAATATGTGACCTTAACACTGGAATCACACCTCAACGCATCAATAGAACGCAGCGCTCCCAATAGGAACGACCTAAACCGTGTACAAATAAAGATTTAAGTATGCAGAGTTCCAATATATACTCCTATCAGCACCACTATCCGGTGAATAGCCCCAGTATTTTCAGCTTTCTATGCAACGCTGAGCGCTCCATTCCAATAAACTCTGCTGTCCTAGAAACACTACCACCAAACCTAGATAACTGAGTCTTAAGATATTGTCGCTCGAATTCTTCCCTTGCCTTCCTCAATGGCGCCGAAACTATATGCGTGAAAACACTGTTGATAGGAGCACCGTTTACTATCTCCGCCGGTAAGTCATCTACTGTAATCACATCATGCTTAGTCTGCATAATCATGACCCATTCAAGGACATTACGGAGCTGACGCAGATTCCCAGGCCAACAGTATGACTGCATAGCCACTATTGCTTCCTCACTAATAGCACGCGGGAAAAGCCTCATCTTCTTACATATGCTTTTCATCATGTACTCACAAATCTCCGGAAGATCCGCACAATATTCCGAAAGCGATGGAACACGTATAGGGAAAACATTCAACCTATAGTAGAGATCCTCACAGAATTTGCCAAGCCTCACCTCATCTTCCATAATCTTAGAAGACGATGCAATCACTCTAGTATCAACAATCACAGGGATTTTACCACTTTCCCTATATATCCTACCTTCTTGAAGCAAGCGCATCAATCTAAGCTGCGCATCGTAGCGAAGGTCAGTCACCTCATCTATAAACAGAGTACCATGATTAGCTTGCTCTATAATGCCAACACTATGCGGCACAACGTGCTGCAACGAGCTATTCTCACCTTCACTACCAAAAATATTCTCCAAGTAACTATTTTCCGGTAGAATGGACGGACAAAAACTAACAAACGTACTTCCCCCACGGAATTTCTTATGAATTAACCTGGCCACAACCTCTTTACCAGTCCCTGGAGCACCAGTAATCAAAATTCTACTAAATGTGGAAGCAGCCTTGTTAACAGTGGACCTAAGGCTCTTTATCTGAGGAGAATTGCCTATAAGCTCATAATCCTCAAAAAAGGACCTCAATTCATCATTCTCCCTTCTCAGTCTTCCGGATTCTACAGCCCGCTTTACTACCAACTTTAATCTATTTTCCGTAAATGGCTTCTCGATGTAATCATACGCACCTATGTGCAATGACTTAACAGCAGTAGCTATATTGCCATGTCCACTTATCATAATGACGGGAAGACTCGGATACCGCTCTTTCAGCTTCTCCAATACACTTAATCCATCTATATCCGACCCCTTCAACCATATATCGAGAAGTACTATATCTGGCTCTCTTTCATACGCAAGTTTCATGGCTGACAACCCATCGGCTGCGACCCTTGTCACGTAGTTATCATCCCTCAATATATCTTGGATCATAGCTCTTAAATCAGCCTCATCATCCACGATTAGCACTTCGGGTATGTAAAATCTCTTTACCTTAGACATAAACCCCACACTCTTTTGGATTAGCCAACATTCTACTCTGCAGAGTAAAGATACGCTTAATCTTGTAAAAACAATACAGTACCTATTGCTTCTTCACTTTATGATATTTACATCACAACACAGCATGCAACCAAATAATGCAATTTATGCTACTTTTTTACAACACATTTACGCGCGCCTGTATAGAGTGCCCGTTTTTTCATGCAGATTTTATGCACTGACTCAGCGCTTACACGACATATATTACTTTATCCTAATATCATTCGCATCCCGCATGTCTATTTCCTTCCAAATGAAAAAATTATCAAAAATAGGATATTCCTTCATCAGGTTAAACCATGCCTCTAACGGGTTCTCCTCTGGTAGTCTTATTCTTAAACCACTGGATAAATCAACATCCCATCGCTTTCCTTCAACCCAGAATAAAGAAGAAATCATCGCCACTAACGCGGAGTCATCAGCAAGGATTGCGCGTACAAAATGCAAATCTTCCTTTGCATCATCACAGCAAATAGAAACAAGATTACAAAACCGAGGCGCTGAATTTACAATAACGTGCCCCGTATTATCGATAATTGAGTTTACCCCATGATGATTCCAATTAGCAAAGGCCTCGTACTCCTTTACATTAATGTTCAACACACCACTGTAAAGCAACCTAGTAATGGCAACGTCCTTAATCCACGGATTCCTATGCTTTATACGCATCTTAAGATCTTCCAGGCCTAAAAGCACTATCGACCTTTCGTTGTCTATGACGTATAGCACATCATTGGATTGTGCCATATAATTGCCTTTGACAACAACCTCTCTAATAGACAATCCAGCTTTCATCAACATATCAGAAAACGCTCGAAAAACGTCCTTTCCCGCTACAGCAACACTAACAGCACCGAGCAGTGTAGCCAGCGCTAGTATCCCTACTATAGCGGCATACAGCCAGAATCTTACAAGTCTACGCAATAAATTCCTACAACACGTCAAAATCGCATTGTATCGTTCTACAACAAACTTATACATTATCGAATAACACCCCACTTTGACCTATCATAACGCTATTCCCCCAACAAAACCCACTGAAGTAGGTATGCAGACTCATCTCATAATATGTGCAATACCGCATTACCTTTATGAAATACACTATAAACAATAAAAAGGAGAAAAAACGTATGCGAAGACACGTCAGCCGATATATACCCGTGCTCATCCTTCATAAGGCGTACACCCGTATAGACAATGTCTACATTATCAGCATTGAACCGCCTTCAAGCCAACATACCCTCAAATTGGTCCCAACAGTCCTTTTCAAGGGTTGTTCCATATACCTGATTTATCTCTAATATTCCGCAGGGAGAGGTTACATTTACCTCTAGCAGGTACCCTCCAAGAATATCTATGCCTGCAAATATAATCCCTGCTGCTGTTAACTTATCTCCTACCACGCGACATATTTCTCTATCACGCTCAGACAACTCTGTCATTTCTGGAACAGCACCTACTCTCAGATTCGTCCTTATCTCCCCGGAAGAAGTCACCCTACGCTTTATCGCACCTATAGGCTTGCCATTCAGTAATACAACCCTCTTATCATCTTCTACAGATGGTATAATTTGCTGTATCACAACCTGTGTACCATACCTTGCCACCATAACGTCGAATATCACCGCAATATCGACATTACCACATATCCTGATTACTCCATCTCCCCCATAGCTATACAAGGGCTTTATTACTACATCACCACATTCTCGGTAAAATGCACATGCCTCTTG
This sequence comes from Anaplasma phagocytophilum, assembly GCF_023476575.1. Classification (GTDB taxonomy): domain Bacteria; phylum Pseudomonadota; class Alphaproteobacteria; order Rickettsiales; family Anaplasmataceae; genus Anaplasma; species Anaplasma phagocytophilum_A. The sequence goes on from NZ_JAHLEX010000032.1 coordinate 7,611, forward strand.
AGCACTTTCGGTAATCAGAGTAGGCGGTATGAATTCAGGAAATGATAGTGGCAGCAATTTCTCAGGAGAGTCCCTTATAGCTTTTGGGTCATTTACAAAAAGTACACCATATAATCTCTCTAACAGATATGTATTAGTAATATAGCGCATATCAAACGGGGGGTTCTGCCTTACAAACAGTATATCCAACCCTTCTAGCGACAACCGCACCCTCTCTCGCAGGTGTAAAGAGTTTTCTCCTATATCCACAGAGTGGGCTGTAGCAACAACCTCACCTCTCGAGAATGAGAGATCACGCGGCTGGTAGAAAAACACATCGTGCCCCCTGCGCTTGCTCTCTTGTATAAATTGCACAGTTAGATCTCTGCCGACAACTACATCAGCATCCATCTGAAATGCAACCTTTAACAATACCTACCCCTAGTGACGCAATCTGCTGTACTTCAATCTTACGTAGCTTATAACTTGCTTAACCCCACGGACACGCTTTGCTATCGCGACTACAGCATTAAGCTCTTTTTGGCTTTGTGCTATACCCATTAGATACACTACTCCGTCGACAGTGTTGACGCTATAGTTCATCGACTTGACCCCAGCACGTGCGACCATGCGTGCCCTTACCTGTGCACTAATTGCAGTGTCAGCTGCATAAGACTTGAGTGTAGTAGCATCCAAATTCACAACAATCTCGTTTGCCACTTCCTTCACATCTCTCTGCTGCCACGCTACCTTTTCCGCCTGTAACCTCTTCTCTGGTGCATCTACACTGCCCACAAGTAAGACCCTTCCTTCACTCACCTTTACCGTGATTGAAGAAAATATACCGTGCTTAAATAGCTCCCTGTTGATCCCCATAAGGATTGAAGCATCGTCTATAACATCACCTACAGAGCGCTCTTGCATTGCAACAACAGCTCCTGTAGCCACGGCAAGCCCAGCAACAACCGCACTGCAACCAGTCTGCGTACCTGCTATTAACAGAACCGCCAGTATTACAGCGCCTAACCTCTTGCCCATGTGTATTAACCAATGCACAACGTTAGTTTTATAAACAAAACACAGCCTCGTGTAAACAAATAATGCCTACCAACATAACCAAGCAGCCCTATACCTACCGATAAAAACACCGCACCTAACCGCAATTTCCCTGTCAAAACCCCTTGTACAACGAGAGGGCATCATGCCATCCCCCGTCCTCTGTTCCCTATTGTTCAGTATTAACCAGTCTTCAATAGGTATTGCCAAACTCTGTGACTTAACCATGGGTGCATACACAACCAGAACTTCTCTCTCACCATGTACAGATTTGCAATCCTCCAATACATTAGAAATTTTCCGTAGCATTAGACAATATTGTGATAGAAAATGGGAGTGGGATTGGTCTTCCAGAGTATTTAGCATGAACATGTACAGAACACATTTGTGTAACGCACTTAATTTATCTCATGTAGGACAAGAGGTAACGCTATCAGGTTGGATATTTAGAAAACGCGATCACGGTGGTATTTTATTCATCGATTTAAGGGATTTCTATGGGATAACACAGTTGGTGTTAAATGAGTCTTCAGATCAAGAACTGTTTAATCACGCACGTTACATAGGGTTAGAGAGCGTCATCACTGTAAAGGGAACTGTCGCAGCACGTGGTGAAGATACAATAAATACCTCACTAAGTACTGGGCACGTTGAAGTAGCTGTGCATACCCTAGTTACGGAATCTGCAGCTGATGCATTGCCTATACACGTACCAACAAGTACTAATCATCCCGAAGACTTGCGGCTGAAATACAGGTTTTTGGATCTGCGGTGCGACAAGGTAAAAAGCAACATGTTACTCCGTTCTGCTGTGATTTCTGAAATGCGGAAAGCAATGGAAAATCGCGGGTTTATAGAGGTACAAACACCGATATTGACTGCGTCATCTCCCGAAGGAGCAAGAGATTATCTCGTACCTAGCAGAGTGCATGCTGGTAAGTTTTACGCGCTACCTCAGGCTCCACAGATATTCAAGCAGCTTCTGATGGCAAGCGGTTTTGATAAGTATTTCCAGATTGCTCCATGTTTCCGTGATGAAGATGCTCGTGCAGATAGATCTCCTGGCGAATTTTATCAGCTCGATGTTGAAATGTCTTTTGTCACACAAGAAGATGTATTTTCAGTAGTGGAACCCGTATTGCGCGATATATTTACGAAATTTGCTGGCAATAGGAGCGTATCGCCCACATTCCCGAGGATTACCTACAAGGACGCTATGCTGCATTATGGAACTGATAAGCCTGATTTAAGAAACCCCATAGTAATAGCGGATGTATCTGAAGTGTTCCTTCACTCTAACTTTAAAACATTTCAAGAGGGAGTTGCTCGTGGCATGGTTGTACGTGCTATACCAGCTCCGAATACTTCAGAACATCCCCGTAGTTTTTTTGATAGCAAGGTGGAATACGCCAAAAAGATAGGAGCCCGGGGGTTAGGCTACATAACATTTTCTACAGATAACACCGCAAAAGGTCCAGTTGCTAAATTTTTGAATGACATCGAATTAGCAAATATCCAAGCGTTAGCTGGTGTTGGACCTGGAGACAGCGTATTTTTTGTCTCTGACGCTGCAACCAAAGCTGCAGAACTCTCAGGCAGTGTTAGGGAGTTACTGGGAACAGAATTGAATCTAATAGAGAGGGATACTTTTAAATTCTGTTGGATAGTAGATTTTCCTTACTTCCAATACGAAAACGGTAAGCTAGCATTTTCACACAACCCATTCTCTATGCCTCAGGGTGGGTTAGATGCTCTTTCTAGCTCCAACCCTCTCGACATAGTCGCCTATCAATACGACATAGTGTGTAACGGTATTGAGATATCCAGCGGTGCCATAAGAAATCATAAACTTGACATATTGTATAAGGCATTCTCCATGGTTGGTTATAGCCCTGAAACAGTAGATGCTGAATTTGGGGCTCTAACGCGTGCTTTTAGGTTTGGTATCCCTCCACACGGAGGTATTGCACCGGGTGTAGATAGGATAGTAATGCTGTTGGCTGATGTACCCAACATTAGAGAAATTATATACTTCCCTCTAACTCAAATGGGAGAAGATTTGCTAATGGGAGCTCCATCTGAAGTTAATCAAAGCCACCTGAAAGAGCTGTCTCTAGCATTGAATATTACCCAAAAAGCTGCGGGAAAAACCATCTCCTAAGGGGATAAAACATCATCTACTGGAGGCCTATATAATCAATGTGGGGACATGCGGGAAATAAATATAGGCCAAACGTCTCAGCATATTGTACAACTAACATACGAGGTAGCATCACAAGCGCTTGGACCGACCAATGCGATTTCTTTCATCACAGTAGTCTGATAGCAGAGCACTATATACACTGTTTATGTGTTCTAGAAACTCACTGGTGATGCTTATCACTACAAGCAGTATGCAATACTTATACCTAAATATGGAACAATGTGCCAGACATTCTGTAGGATTATAGATAAGCATTTCCGCACAATTAGCTATGCCAAAAGCAACTCATCCCTTGGTATTCTCATATTGCGTCAAAATATGAGAGATTGTTGTTTCAGCAATACTTTGCGAAGTCATTCCTCCACACGGAGTCAAAACCCAAGCAGAGGAAATCATACCACGAATATCTTCATGACCTGTCTCCTGCCTCACTAGTATTATGCTCTTACCTTGACACTTAAGTTCTTCTGAATCACTCGACGTAAAAGCCACA
>NZ_JAHLEX010000033.1 GCF_023476575.1 Anaplasma phagocytophilum
GCAGTCTCTAGGTATGTTTTGTCTCGTAATCTTTCGATTTCATATCTGGTTTATGTATAAGGATCTATTATTAGATAAGGTAAGGACATTGTTCACTTTGCTAAGGCTGTTGAAATCTCTCACCCTATCATCGATACCAAGGTTTGTGTGACCAAGAAGAATGGTGGAGCAAAATACGGAAAGTATGCGGCGGAATCGTACGTTAAAACCTCCACAAAGGGGGAAGTAGCACTGTGTGGAGGTGCTGGTCTGAGCGACCAAGGGGATGATAAGCCGGGGGTTTTCAAAGACTTTGTTGAGAAAACTCTATTAGGAAATGGTATCAAGAATTGGCCTACGTCTACAGCTAATCCGGCACACGCGAACGGACCAGCCCCGGTACAAAACGACAACGCCATAGCCTTAGCCAAAGACCTAGTCAAGGAACTCACTCCTGAAGAAAAAACCATAGTAGCTGGGTTACTAGCTAAAACTATTGAAGGTGGTGAGGTCATTGAGATTAGGGCGGTTTCTTCTACTCAGGCATAGTGAATTTGAAGAGTTCAATCTGCTGGTAGGGATATAGATATAGTAGAGCTATTATTAGGTGCGTATCTGAGGTTTTGTTATAAAACGATATATCATCTTGTTAGAAAGAAGACACATTAGAGGTATCAAAGTAAAAAATGCTGTTATTTAAGTGTTGATTCTCACTCATGAGTTAGCTCAGGTATGGTTACGATGAAAAACTGCTTGCGTCTGTGTCGCTCGGGATCCCACTGCAATTTATAGGTATCTATCTTACTATACTCAGTAACCTTTAACTCTGTCTTGGACTCGAGATTGTATCTATGTACCATGTACTTACATTGAGTTTTATTATAAGGCTCCCGGTTTAATCCAGGACCTTATTATTAGATAAATAAGGTAAGGACATTGTTCACTTTGCTAAGGCTGTTGAAATCTCTCATCCCATCATCGATACCAAGGTTTGTAGTGGAAGTCATGCACAGATCGACGGTAATAACGCGACAACGTACGATGCAGCGCCGGGGAATACGGACACTAAAACAGCTCAGTGCAGTGGCTTTGGGACTAGTGGAGCGTCGGGAGGACATGGTGCTTTGAATAAGTTTGTAAGCCTTACGGGAATAGGTGAGGGTAAAAACTGGCCTACGGGTCAGGCTGGGAAGACCGGTAGCGGTCCTGTAGTTGGGGCACCTAATAGTAACGCCACAGCCGTAGCCAAAGACCTAGTCAAGGAACTCACTCCTGAAGAAAAAACCATAGTAGCTGGATTACTTGCTAAAACTATTGAAGGTGGTGAGGTTGTTGAGATTAGGGCGGTTTCTTCTACTTCAGTCATGGTCAATGCTTGTTATGATCTTCTTAGTGAAGGTTTAGGTGTTGTTCCTTATGCTTGTGTTGGTCTAGGTGGTAACTTCGTTGGCGTTGTTGATGGTCACATCACTCCTAAGCTTGCTTATAGGTTAAAGGCTGGCTTGAGTTATCAGCTCTCCTCCGAAATCAGCACGTTGCTACCAGATTCAAGTCTCATACATGTTATTATGACACAATGTACTAATCTGATTAGTGTAGCCTCTTAAATATAACACACCTAGGCTTTGCTGCCAGATCGTGTACATAATGGCAAAATTTCATACCATATCTTAAAGCCTCAGTGCGTATCGCATGCTGATCTTCCCCAATTTCCAGTATAGCTTTGCCATCAGGCTTTAAACACCTGCGCAATATCTCAAAAATCTGTAGGTACTTTTCTATACCCCTCACACCCCCGTCTAATGCGACCATGGGCTCGTATAATCTCACTTCTGGTTGTAGTCTGGAAATCTTACACCTCTTAATATAAGGAGGATTGCTAACTATAAGGTCAAACTTTCCATTGCACTTCTCCCAGCTTGCTCTGTGTAAACGCACCCGTCCTGTCATTCCATATTGCTGCAGGTTTTGATGCGCAATTCGATAAGCCTTGGTACTTTTCTCAAAAGCAACCCCCACTGCATTTTTATAGTGCGATAATAACGCTATAATTATACATGCCGTCCCCGTGCCTAAGTCTGCAATAGTTATTCTGCGATTTCTGTTATGTAGCTTTATAGCTTCAGATACTATGGTCTCTGTGTCTTGTCGGGGATCTAGGACATCAGAGCTTACAGCAAAATCAATACTCCAGAATTCTCGTTTGCGTAAAATATGCGAAACTGGTACCCCGGCTAAACGCCTGGCAATAACTTCAAAAAATTCTTTTGTTTTTGCAGCAGTAACAACTAAGTCAGGGTTTATTAGCACCTCATGCTCACTTAAACCCAAAACATGGCCAGCAATAAGTCTAGCATCTAACCCAGGTGTATCTACTCCTACTCTTCTCAAAACTGAAGCGGCTTCGCTTAATAACACAGCAAGCTTACTAGCACTCATAAGTATATATTCCTAACTTCTCACGAAGTATGATTGCAAAACTTCTTATCAGCACATATCGTCATTAGAACATGCACCTAACATTACCCTGCCACGCGTTTTACACATAACAAAAACATCCTACTTAAAGGTATGGCGGGCAATGCCAATTTTTTGGTGACATAGTAAAAATCTCAACACCAGTTTCAGTTACACCCAAGGTATGCTCAAACTGCGCTGAAAGCGAAAAGTCTTTCGTTGTCACCGTCCATCCGTCTTTTCTGTCTAGCACAGTATGATGCTTTCCAGCATTGATCATTGGCTCAACAGTGAAAAACATCCCCTCCTGAATTGTAACATCATCCTCTTCGTCATAGTAGTGAACTATGTTAGGAGCAGCATGGAATTCTCGACCTATACCATGCCCGCAGTAATCCCTAACAATGGAGTATCCGTAACTTCTGATTTCTTCCTCTATAGCTAACCCTATGCTATTTAGCTTCTTACCTGGACGTATGACATCAATCGCCGCCATCAATGCCTTATAACTCGCCTCACAAATACGCTTAGCCTTAATCGAGACGTTATCACCAACCCAATACATCCTACTAGTATCTCCGTGCCAACCATCGAGGATTACCGTAACATCTATGTTCACTATATCGCCATTTTTTAACGCAACATCATCTGGGATGCCGTGACAAACGACAAAATTCTTCGAAGTACAAATAGACTTAGGATATCCCCTGTAGCCCAAAGGGGCTGGAATAGCCCCGGCAGCAATAATGAAATCATGACATAGATCATTTAGAGCATTAGTAGTCACACCAGGAACAACATGGGGCGTGATAAAATCAAGCACCCTGGCTGCAAGCATCCCAGCCCTTCTCATACAGGCAAAATCCTCTTCGGAGTGGATAGTTATTGTACCCCGCCCCATAAAAAACCCCCTAAATTCCTAGAGCCAATCTGTTAGGATCTTCTATATACTGCTTCACTCGCACCAAAAACGTCACAGCACCCTGTCCGTCAACTATCCTATGATCATAAGATAGCGCCAAATACATCATAGGCCTAATTTCTACCTTACCACCTATTGCTACAGGACGCTCTTGTATAGCGTGCATACCCAAAATTCCAGACTGAGGAGGATTAATGATAGGAGTAGATAACAATGACCCATACACGCCACCATTAGTAATAGTAAAGGTTGCACCAGACATATCAGAAACAGCCAGCTTGCCACTTCTTGCTTTTGTACTCAACTCAACAAGTGCTTGCTCCATTTCAGCAAGCGACATCTTTTCTGCCCTTCTGATAACGGGTACTACTAACCCTTTATCGGTACCTACAGCGACTCCAATGTTACAGTAGTCCCTATAAACTATATCGTCGCCTGAAATCTCTGCATTCAGTACAGGAATTTCTGCAAGGGCTAGCACAACCGCTCTGATAAAGAAGGACATAAACCCAAGCTTAACATCATACCTCTTCATAAAGGCATCTTTATACTTAGCTCTGAGCTCCATCACTCTGCTCATATCCACTTCGTTAAAGGTGCTGAGCGTAGCAGAGGTATTTTGTGACTCCTTCAGCCTCGCAGCTATAACCTGGCGAATTTTGCTCATTTTTACGCGTCTTTCACCCACCACGTCACCATGGCAACTCATCAGATTCTTGGGAATCTGGCTAGCAACTATACATTTGTCTTGTTCCCTCTTAACGCCTATACCCAAAGCCCTAGAAGTAGGGGTAGTATTGGCCTCTGCAATAAAATCTTCGACAGTAGGAGCTACTAAGCCTTTACCTTCAAGAACTGTCCTTTCCTGCCTTTCTTGAGTGTTTACTGTTTGTACAACAACGGGTTCGGCAGGCACTTCTTTGCTAGTAGGCTCCTTATTGACCACTTCTGCAGTAGCCTTGTCCTGCGTCCGTATGATAGCTAAGACTTGCCCCTTGGTAATCATTTCTTCATCTGCAACTCTCAACTCTGAGAGAATACCAGCAACGGGAGCTGATATTTCTAGAGAAGTTTTGTCCGTCTCAACAATGAAGAGAACATCTTCTGCAGATACAGTATCTCCCACCTTTTTCATTACCCGAATCGGAGCTTCTAGGATGGATTCTCCACCAAGATTCTCAGCCCTAACTTCTACAGCATCACCCATAAATACAAACCAGAACTAAAACAAAAAACACAGATTGAAAGGCAGTGTAATCACCAAAAGACACTAATGTCAAACCATAGATGAATACCCTGTTACAAGTATCCACGCGACAACGCTATGTAATTTTCAGCGGATTGCTGCAGGTATAAAATCTCCTCGTCCGTCATCATACGTAGAAACTTTGCAGGTCTACCCGCCCATAACTCTCCAGATTTTACAATCTTACCTCTAGTTAGCAATGAACCTGCAGCCAACATGCTGCTTTCTTCCATCACTACGCGATCCATCACAATTGATCCCATGCCTACAAAGGCATTATTCCTAATAGTACACGCATGCAATATACAGCTGTGCCCAATAGTAACGAATTTACCTATCGCCGTATCTCCGTGCATGCTATCTGTATGCACTACTGTATTATCTTGAATGTTTGTACCTTCACCTACTTCAATTTTATCTACATCACCTCTGAGTACGGTTCCATACCATATGCTGGCATTCTTACCTATACAAACATCTCCGATGATACGGGCATTACCTGCGATAAACGCAGTGCTATCTACAGATGGCGACACTCCTGCATAAGATACCAGCACTTCCCTCATAACTTCACAACCTCCAGTGTTCCTTTAACGGTACAGCACGATAGTGTTTTTAGCACACCATATCAGGACGCACCACCACTCTTAACAGATTTAACTGTAGCACACGCATCTTATACAGAACTTATATATTGTTATTCATAAAATGTACGGAAGATTAGTGGAATATCTTTCAGTTTCGAAAACACTAGTGAGTGTGCTCTCTAATCTGTCATTCACTACAGTTATTATTTAAGGTAGGAATACTGGAATACAGAGCAGAGTTTAGCAAGATAAGAGATTTTAGTATAAGGGAGAGTAACGGAGAGACCAGGGCAGTATATCCATACTTAAAGGATGGTAAGAGTGTCAAACTTGAGTCTAACAAGTTTGACTGGAATACACCCGATCCTCGGATTGGGTTTAAGGACAACATGCTTGTAGCTATGGAAGGTAGTGTTGGTTATGGTTAACTTTGTATGGTTATTTTCTGAGATATGGAAAGGTATTACCCATAAAATCTCATAGCGAAGATTGCATCTCGAAACTGTGGTACTATGAGAATACCTATGAGTATAGAAGAGCTTCAAAACAAGATAGTGATTTTAGAGATTGGGGTTCGAAGTTATAGAGAGCTATACTGTTCAGTATTCGTAAGTTACTCCTTTAAAATACCGGTAAGTGCACCAATTACCTATGTCTTGCTAGGTATAAGAAGAGTGTATGCAGTCACTCTTCTTATTAAAAACAAGACTAAGGGAATTAGAGATAGTGTAAGTATTATTAGAGAAATGAAGTATATACAGTATATCTACTAGCTAAGGAGTTAGCTTATGATGTTGTTACTGGGCAGACTGACAAGCTTGCTGCTGCTCTTGCCAAAATAAACGGTAAGGACATTGTTCACTTTGCTAAGGCTGTTGAAATCTCTCACCCTATCATCGATACCAAGGTTTGTAAGGCTTCCAGCAATAACAAGTATGGAGGTAGCGGCACGGACGGAGCTGCAAAACAGTGTGGTGTAGGCCACAGCAGTGGGGTGGAGAACGCAACGCAACTCAGGGGCTTTAGAACTGAGGTATTGGAAAAAGGGGCAGGATGGCCTGGTTCTGGGAAGACAGGTGCTGCTCATGATGACAACGCCACAGCCTTAGCAAAAGACCTAGTAAAGGAGCTCACTCCCGAAGAAAAAACAATAGTGGCTGGGTTATTAGCTAAAACTATTGAAGGGGGCGAGGTTGTTGAGATTAGGGCGGTTTCTTCTACTTCAGTCATGGTCAATGCTTGTTATGATCTTCTTAGTGAAGGTTTAGGTGTTGTTCCTTATGCTTGTGTTGGTCTAGGTGGTAACTTCGTTGGCGTTGTTGATGGTCACATCACTCCTAAGCTTGCTTACAGGTTAAAGGCTGGCTTGAGTTATCAGCTTTCTCCTGAAATCGCTTCCTAGGCTTCACAAGCGCAAGTTAATGCAAGGTATCGCTTATACGTGTGTATCGTAAATTGCAAGCCATAAGCCCACTCAAGCGTGCATAGTGCTGACTGCGGCTTTGGACAAAGAAAATGCGCGTCCAACTGAAAAATGATCTAACAGCTTTGCCATGCTAACATGATCTGGAACTCTGATGCAGAATAATGAGGAAGGAACTCTAACTTTTTCACGCAAACGCAAGATCGTCTATTATGAACTGTACATATTCATTACCCCGCCATTGATTCATGCTGACTTTGCCAAGCAGATGCACAGCTATACCTTCCTGCAGTAACCCTAGAGCAAGTTCTGTTCCTACACATTTAAAGCACATTCCCCGCACAGAAGCACCGCTTCCATCGTCAATCAAGCATTTTATGTGACTTTCTCCTATAATAGCGGGATTTTTTATACGCACATTCCTGAGTACAAATTTCGGTTCCGGGTTGCCAGGCCCGAACGGTTCTAATAATTGCAATTCTCTGCACAACGCAGAAGAAATGCCCGCAGTTGATAAAATACCGCTCGCGTGTAAAGCCTTTTGTATATTTATATCTTTGAATCTTTCTAAAAAGAACTTATATAGTGGCTCGATCTGACTTCTATGCACGGAAAATCCTGCAGCCATCTCATGTCCACCACCTTCGGGAATCAGTTTTTCCAACTTGGCGGATAAAACAGCAGCACCTATGTCAACACCCGTTACAGAACGAGCACTCGCTTTCCCTATGTCCCCATCTAGAGAAATGACAATTGTTGGTAAGAAAAAACGTTCTTTTATTCGACCAGCTATGATTCCTATAACCCCAACATGCCAATGTCCTGTGACCATGATGATATTCTTACCTTCATCAACAAGGAGTTCTGCCTGTGCCAGTGCTTCAGAAAGGCTTCTGTTCTCTATTTCCTTTCGCTCATTATTCAAATCAAGCAACATCGTGACAATTTTATTACACTCAATAGCATCATTGCTTGATAAAAGCCGCGCCCCCAAGCTTGAATTCCCTATTCTGCCTCCTGCATTGATGTGAGGACCTATGCAAAAACCGAGATGATAAACACTAGGCTTCTCTTCAATGCCTATCGCATCGGCAAGAGTTCTGAGCCCCATATTTCCTCGTTCTGACATCACTTTTAGTCCCTGTTTTACAAATGCCCTGTTTAACTTGAGCATTGGCATCACATCACAAACAGTCCCGAGGGCTACCAAGTCCAAATAATTCATTAAATGTGGTTCATTTTCTTGCTGAAAATACCCTGCTTGTCTCAGAGTTTTATTCAACGCAATCAACAACATAAAGGAAGTCCCCACACCCGATAAATACGTGTAAGTTGACGTCTCATCGAGGCGATTCGGATTTATAATGGCTATCGCATCTGGTAGTGTGGGAGACCCTATGTGGTGGTCCACAACAATTACATCTAATCCCTCTGCCCTAGCAACTGATATTGGCTCATGCGCAACAGTACCGCAGTCTACTGTGATACATAAGCTACACCCCTTCTTTCTAAGTTTTATTAGTGCTTCTGAATTTGGGCCGTACCCCTCTTTTAAGCGATCGGGGATGTAAACTTCCGCGGTAACTCCTATGCTCTCGAAATACCTCTTGAGCATTGCCGAAGAGGTCGCCCCATCAACATCATAGTCACCAAAAATTACTATCCTTTCTTTCTCATAAATGGCTTTTAATATCCTATCGACAGCCTTTCCCATATCCAACAGATGGAAGGGATCCGGCAGAAGAAGCTTTAAAGTGGGAAACAAGAAATCTCTAATATCATCTATAGGTATGCGTTTTATAGCTAAGACATGTGCTACGATTTCAGAAAGTCCGAACTTCTGTTTTATCGTGAGTACATCTCTGTATGTCGCGTTATGCACCTTCCATACGGCTCTACTTACTCCCGTACATAAGACTACTTCTTCTGCTGAGCTTTGTAGCATACTGCACCAAGTTCCTAATATAGGCCGTCAATTTTGTGCACACTGCCCCTCAGAAGCAATGATTATTTATTATAAGAAGCAGCACTCCACAACTCGCCCGTGAAGAGCATATCCTGCGTAACGAAACTTCCCCTTCACAGTAACGCTCATCAAAAGCTGATAACCGCTCAATTATTAACTGTCTACGGCGTGAAAAAGCCCTCCTCTCCATCAAATGTGTATAGTTTGACCAATTTTACAACGTCAAGACCAAGCCCTTCAAGGCAAAGTAATAATTGACTAACGGAAGTAGAATCCGCGTCCTCCTGTGGATCACAGAAGAATCTACATGTCAAAAGATCAATATACGAATAAACACATGGAGCATTAGGCCATAACTCCAAGCCCTTCGCATGCATGAGACGTAGTTTTACAAAAGGCGGAAGGGCCGCCGCTAAAGATTGCACCAATTCATTAAACCCGGCACCACCCGACCAATGGATTGTTACATCCGCTCCGACAAATACCTTCTTGGAGGTACCTGGCACACATTCATAGTGCACAGCCTCCTCGGTATTCTTATTTATCAACATGCTGCGCAGATACTTTGGGGAAGTTCCAAGATTATCTACAACAGCCTGCGCAAACTCAGTGGTAGAAGCCCTACTAGAGCTTGTTTTTGCATTGTAAATATCAGCAGTATGTATACCATCTTCTAGAGTTTTCAAAAAGGCATTATGTATAACCTGGGCAGTGGATTCTTGTCCAATATGCACCAGCATCTGCACGGCAGCGTTAAGTAGCCCTGACGGATTCGCTATATTTTGTCCGGCTATATCTGGTGCAGAACCGTGTACTGCTTCAAACATTGCGTATTCGTCTCCGAGATTTGCGCTACCTGACAGCCCAATGGAGCCTGAAGCCACAGCCACAATATCTGATAATATATCACCATACAGGTTAGGGGTTACTACTACATCGTATTCTTCAGGATGCATAGCAATCCTTGCCATGCCTATATCCACAATACAGCACTCTGCAGGTATATCAGGGTACATTGCAGCAATTTTTTGAAAGGCACCGCGAAATGCCCCATCCGTCATTTTCATAATATTATCCTTGATCAGACAGGTCACCCGCTTTCTATTATGGCTTCTGGCATAGCGAAACGCGTACGCACACAGCCTTTCGGAAGCAGATCTTGTGGTAATTTTATCACATACACAGGCATCTTGAGATATCCTGTACTCTACACCACAATATGTGTCCTCTTCGTTTTCGCGGACTACAACGATATCGAAATTGGTACTTCCGGTAGCTATTATAGGAGAATATGTGACACAGAGACGCACATTTGCGTATAAACCTAAGCTCTTACGTAAGGCAACATTTAAGCTCTTATGTCCCCCACCCTGAGGAGTCATAGTAGGAGACTTCAATAAGACTTTGGTTCTACGGATAGAAGCCCAAGAAGACGGAGCAATGCCACAGGGCCAGTCCCTTTTATACTGTGCATGACCTATCTCCGCAGTTTCCACTGCTATATCCGCCTGTGCTTCTTTTAAGACTAGAAGTACAGCCTCCATAATTTCCGGTCCTATACCATCTCCATAAGCTACTGTTATCGGTACCGACATTTTCTTCCCTGTCCAAAAAACGCAGTAGTATAGCGCATCTTTGTAGAATCAGGAAGTACCTAAGATTGTACAGCCCAAGGAACCTGACTGTATTTTCCGTTCTATACGAAAATTTAACTTATGGAACTATCATTACTAGTGATATTAATGCTGCAACATTACGGACAGCTACAACATTATAGTAACGGTATTTGATATTCTATCCTGGCTATAGACTCCGTAACGTGACGCTTTAACACATCACAAGAAACAAAAAACATGGTGAGTCACATAACAAGTTCTACCTAGACCAACACAAGCATAAGGAACAACACCTAAACCTTCACTAAGAAGATCATAACAAGCATTGACCATGACTGAAGTAGAAGAAACCGCCCTAATCTCAACAACCTCACCCCCTTCAATAGTTTTAGCTAGTAACCCAGCCACTATTGTTTTTTCTTCGGGAGTGAGATTCTTTACTAGATCTTTAGCTACGGCTGTGGCGTTACTATTAGGTGTACCACTCTTTACACTACTGTCATGATACCTCCCCGTAGGCCAATTCTTACCTTCTATAAGTTTCACAGCCTCGACAAACTTACTAAACGGTTTGTCCGGAGCAGCCGCACTCAATCCGCTACACTGCGCTGTTTTTCCACTTGTTGGTTCTGCCTCAAAATCTGTCGGACTCCCACTAGAATTTTTCGAATGAGTCCCGGTACAGACTTTCTTATCGATGTTAGGATGAGAAATTTCAACAGCCTTAGCAAAGTGAACAATGTCCTTACCTTATCTAATAAGAGCACCCTATACATAAACCAGATATGAAATCGAAAGATTACGAGACAAAACATACCTAGAGACTGCTTTTAGATATT
>NZ_JAHLEX010000034.1 GCF_023476575.1 Anaplasma phagocytophilum
GTTATGGTATTGGTGGCGCCAGGGTTGAGCTTGAGATTGGTTACGAGCGCTTCAAGACTAAGGGTATTAGAGATAGTGGTAGTAAGGAAGATGAAGCTGATACAGTATATCTACTAGCTAAGGAGTTAGCTTATGATGTAGTTACTGATCAGACTGACAAGCTTGCTGCTGCTCTTGCCAAAATAAACGGTAAGGACATTGTTCACTTTGCTAAGGCTGTTGAAATCTCTCATCCCATCATCGATGGTAAGGTTTGTAGTGGAACTCATGCGAAGGGCAGTGCGGATGGGAGTCCGGCAGATTTTGAGGCAGTACCTACAAATGGCAAAACGGCTCAGTGTAGCGGATTGAGTACGGCTGCTCCGGACAAACCGTTTAGTAAGTTTGTCGAGGCTGTGAAACTTATAGAAGGTAAGAATTGGCCTACGGGGAAAACGTACCAGTCGAACGCTGCGAAAGATGGTGTCCCGAATGGAAACGCCACAGCCGTAGCTAAAGATCTAGTAAAGAATCTCACTCCCGAAGAAAAAACAATAGTGGCTGGGTTACTAGCTAAAACTATTGAAGGGGGTGAGGTTGTTGAGATTAGGGCGGTTTCTTCAGCTCACACCATGGTTAACTTTGAGAGTATTGGCCCCTTACTCGCTAAAACCATGGAACGGCTTAACACCGTTATACCCTGATGATCCCATGACAATGTTTGAACTTTTTTCCAGAACCACAAGGACATTTGTCATTGCGCGCTATGCCACCAAACAACTTACTTGTTGAGTTATTTAAATTAATCATTCCGTCATCAGGTTGTTGATGCACTTCCAACTCAATGTGTGCAAGCTTTTGGATTACCATCTCATAAAATCGAGAAAGCATTTTTTCAAGTAGATAGAAAGCCTCAATTTTAAATTCATTAAGCGGATCTTTTTGACCAACAGACCTCAAATTTATACCGCATTTAAGACTATCCAAAGCAGCTAGATGATCAGTCCATAGATGGTCTAACGAAGTAATTAGCACGCGCCTCGCCGCAAAATCCCACAGATTCTCATTCTTATGCACAAACCCATCTGCTTTTTTCTTCAGAAGATCATCTGCAACCTTATCCAAATAAGCTATAACCTCTTCCCTTGTTTCGATAGCTGATAGGTCACCCATATCAAGCTCAACGCCGTATATCCTGGTAACCTCCGCCGATAATTCTTCAGCAGTTTCTCTATGCCCTAAATCGCAATACTTCTCTTTGATAATGCGCGATACGATATCGTGGTTAAGATTGCTGTAAAAGGGCACCAAATCATATGTCTCTCTATCGAGAATCTGATTTCTTTGCGCAAATATTACCCTGCGCTGCTCATTTATTACATCGTCGAACCTGAGCAATGATTTCCTAATGTCGTAATTTCTCGCTTCTACCTTTTTCTGCGCACGTTCAATGGCCCTATTAATCCACTTATGCTGTATAGCTTCACCCCTCTTCATTCCAAGACGCTTCAACATGCCTCGCACCTTGTCAGAGCCAAAAATACGCAGCAAACCATCTTCTAACGAAAGAAAGAACTTCGACAAGCCAGGATCACCCTGTCTACCAGACCTCCCACGTAATTGATTATCAATCCGCCTACTTTCGTGCCTCTCAGTTCCTATAATGCAAAGCCCCCCAGCCTGCACGACAACCTCTCTATCATTCTTTGCTTGTTCAATAAGCTTATTTATCCTTTTAGCCCTCTCTCCCTCGTCTGTAATCCCCGAAAGCTCACTCCGAGCTAACATCTCAGGGTTTCCACCAAGCTTAATATCAGTACCACGCCCAGCCATATTAGTAGCTATAGTCACGGCACCCGGCTTTCCAGCCTGCGCTATTATATAAGCTTCTTTTTCATGGTATCGTGCATTAAGTACGGAATGCTTTATACCACGCATCGTGAGCAACTTTGAGAGAAGTTCAGATTTCTCAATGCTTATAGTGCCCACAAGTGTGGGTTGCTTTCTCTTGTGGCACTCAATAATGAAGTCTATAACTGCTTCGTATTTTTCTTCCTCAGTGCAGTATATATCATCGTCAAGATCAACACGCTGCACCGGTACATTGGTTGGAATCTGCATAACTTGTAAATTATACGTCCCAAGAAATTCATCAGCTTCCGTTTCAGCAGTACCAGTCATACCAGACAACCTTTTGTACATGCGGAAGTAATTCTGGAACGTAGTAGACGCAAGGGTTTGGTTCTCATTATTAATACGCACACCCTCCTTAGCTTCCAAGGCCTGATGCAACCCATCAGAATAACGCCGCCCATCCATCATCCGACCGGTAAATTCGTCAATTATTACAACGTTACCATCTTTTACGATGTAGTCCTTATCCGCAAAGTACAGCTTATGAGCCCGCAAAGCTTGCCCTACATAGTGCATCATAATAATATTCTCCGCACTGTATAGCGAAGAACCCTCAGGTATTAACTGGTGCGATATCAACAACTGCTCAACTTTAAGAGCACCATCCTCAGTTAAAAACGCAGTCTTACTCTTTTCATCAATATCATAATCTTCCTGCTCCAGATCTCTTACAAGAGCGTCTACCTTTTCATATAACGAGCTATCGCGCTCCACGGGACCCGATATTATGAGCGGAGTTCTTGATTCATCTATCAATATGGAATCAACCTCATCAACGATAGCGTAGTTGTAGCCGCGTTGAACCATATTTTCCCTACATAATTTCATATTATCACGCAGATAATCAAAACCCAGTTCGTTATTAGTAGAGTACAAAATATCACAATTATATGCAGCCCGTCGCGCCTCATCAGACGAACCGCTAGTGATACAACCTACACTTATACCCAGAGCACTATACAACTTCCCCATCCACTCTGAGTCACGCTCTGCCAAGTAGTCATTTACAGTAACTACGTGCACTCCCTTACTCTCAAGAGCATTTAGATATGCTGCAAGCGTTGCAACCAGCGTTTTCCCCTCACCAGTTTTCATCTCAGCAATCATGCCTCTGTGCAATGCAATGCCCCCTATGAGCTGCACATCGAAGTGACGCATGTCCAACACCCTACGCGAAGCCTCACGCACAACAGCAAACGCCGGCACAAGAAGATCATCCAGAGTAACAGTGCCCTCAGACAACATTTTACGAAACTCATCGGTCTTTCCAAAAAGGGCTTCAGATGAAAGGGCAGCTATCTCCTCTTCTAGCGCGTTTATACTTTTTACTATCTTATGTACAGAAGCACCCTTAACTCTGTTACTATAAGGCCAGAATACACGCTTCGCTATACTCAACATAAGCACGACTCAAGAATATCGGAGGGTGAATTATATGCTCAAGTCTTCAAAAGCACAACAGAATTGACTCAGTTATCAACTGCACTTCTATCGCAATTTTAAGCTCAACACCGAACTACACAAAACGTGTTAACTGTATATTTACTTACCCAGCAAATTACACTCAATAACGCAACGTTAATTAGGAACAGCGGAACGCTTCAGAGGACGCGTACTGATCCCACCCTCCTTTTCTAGCTTCTTTCCAGCAATGATGTCAGCAATATCATCTCCCGTAAGGGTTTCAAACTCAAGAAGGTTTGCAGCAATCGCGTGCAACGCATCCGAATGCTTTGTTAAAACATCCTTGGCTTCAACCAAAGCCGTGGATACTATCGACTTTACCTCATCATCTATCAAATTTGCCAAATTTGTAGAGATGCGCTCATGAGCTTCATCACTATGATACAATGGCCCCACACTATCGCTCATACCCCACTTCATAACCATGGACTTTGCGAGATCTGTAGCTTGCTTTATATCAGAAGAAGCCCCACTTGTAACTTTGTTATATCCGAATATCAACTCCTCAGCAGCCCGACCGCCCATAGCAACTGTAAGATCCGCCAGCATCTTCTCCCTCGTGTGAGATACCCTATCGGTTTCCGGTAACCTCATTACCAACCCCAAAGACCTACCACGTGGTATTATTGTCGCCTTATGTATCGGATCAGATGCTGGATTGTGAAAAGCCACTACAGCATGTCCTGCCTCATGATAAGCGGTCAGCCTACGCTCCTCATCACGCATGACCATAGACTTTCTTTCTGCACCCATCATAACCTTGTCACGCGCGTACTCAAAATCACTCATAGTGACAATCTTTTTGTCCAACCGCGCAGCTATTAATGCAGCTTCATTCACCAAGTTAGCCAAATCAGCCCCTGAAAACCCTGGCGTTCCTCTAGCTATAACTCTTAAATCAACATCAGGCGCCAACGGAACTTTTTTCGCATGTACAGCTATTATCTTTTCCCTACCGTTGATGTCAGGAATCGATATAGTCACCTGCCTATCAAACCTTCCAGGCCTCAATAATGCGGGATCCAATACATCAGGGCGGTTCGTCGCAGCTATAATCACAACTCCTTCATTTGACTCAAAGCCATCCATTTCTACTAGCAGCTGATTCAGCGTTTGTTCACGCTCGTCATTGCCTCCCCCAAGACCAATCCCCCGGTGACGGCCCACTGCGTCTATCTCATCTACAAAAATTATACAAGGAGCATGCTTCTTACCCTGTTCAAACATATCACGCACTCTGCTGGCACCCACACCAACAAACATCTCCACAAAATCAGAACCCGATATGCTAAAAAACGGCACATTTGCCTCACCGGCTATAGCTCTGGCTAATAAGGTTTTACCAGTACCCGGAGACCCTATAAGTAAACATCCCTTAGGGATTTTACCACCGAGCTTTGTAAACTTCTGGCGATGCTTTAAAAAGTCAACTATCTCTATTAATTCCTCTTTGGCTTCTTCTATACCTGCTACGTCATCAAACGTTACCTTTCCGCGGCTATCGGTCATTAAGCGAGCGCGGGACTTACTGAAGCCCATGGTTCTATTACCACCCAGCTGCATCTGCTTGAGAAAAAGGCACCAAATTACTACCAAAGATAGCATGGGCAAGCATGAGATGAATAAGCTACCAATGACACTCAGTAAGGTTACCTCTGAGACAAACTCAAACATTACCTTCTGAGCATGCATGGTCTTGATCAGGCCATCATAAACTACCCCATGAGTGCGAAACTTAACACCATTGTGAAATTTTCCGGAAATTTCGTGCTCAGTAATGCTTACACTCTCAATACTACCCTCTTCCAGCCTTACCAAGAACTCGGAAAAAGGTATAGAAACTTCCTTACTTCCTATTATCTTGTCACCAAAATGGGCATATAGCATAGCGGCAAGTGCAATCACCGCGGACCACACAATTAAGCCCTCGACCACTCTCCTAAAGTTCACGATAAGCGACCTCTATTGATCTAGCTGATTACAAATTAGGTTCATCATCCTCTCCTTTAGCAAGACCCTCTCTATGCTAACGACAGGGACACCATTTATATTATGCTTTTGCAACGGGTAGGCAAGAACTTTATCCCCGCAGATCAACACAGGCAATCCTTGTACTACATATTTGTTTATACCCCGCAAATGCTCCGGTATAGGATTAGAATCCAGCGGGCTGATGTATACCTGCATCGCAGTAGCAGCCCTATGTTCTGTCACACGACCACACGTTGATTCCTGTTTTTCCGACACCGCAAAGGTAGAAGGTAAAGACGTGTCAAAGCAATCTAAGAATTCAAGACGCAACTCAAATCTAGAGTCCCACAGTAGACGTGTCGTACCGTGCAAATAAGTTTTAGGGACTATACTGGATACTTCCCTAGCAACAACAATGTTCCCATCGCACGTTTTGAGTATCATACAGCCATGTAAGGTAAAAGAGGCAAAACTAGAAATAGAACGTACCTTAGAGAAGGCAGAAGAGAACTTAGAAAACCTGGGCTTCAAAGATTTGTTGCCAATAGTCGTGATAATAAGCAGAAACAACCTGCTGGCAATCTCGTGCTGCAGATTACGAAAAACATCGTGCTTAATTACTACGTATCCTAATGGATTAAATTCCAAACAGCTGTCCATAGCACCCTGTACATAGTGTAAGATACAGCTTAAGGACCGTTGCATATGCAACGCGGTGTTGCTCAGCCTATTTATCAAGATTTCAGGATTTTCGCTGTTATTTATAAAGTTTCGATAAAAAGTTCGTCTGTATTTTAGGTCACTATTGCTAGGGTCTTCAATCCATGGCTGCTGATGTTGCATAGCATATTCTTGTATTTCCCGACGTGTAAAATCTAGCAAAGGTCTAATAACCATCACATGTTCTATCATGGAGTATTCCCTTATACCAGCAAGCCCATCTATACCACTACCTCTCTCTAACCGTATTAATACTGTTTCAGCCTGATCATTCTTCGTATGCGCTGTAAGAAGGAATCTCACACCATGTTCAGAGCACCATTGCAGCAACAATTGGTACCGTATATTTCTAGCAACAACTTGAGATTTTTTTTGAACATGGCTATGCCAGTGCAGCACGCGGCACTCCAACCCTAGTATCGTAGCTTGTTCGTGTACGAAACTAACCTCATCTACAGCTTCGGGTCTAAACCCATGGTTTACGGTGAGAATAGTAGGAGAACCAACAGATGCTGAGCTCTTATGAAACAGAGCTACTAGACGCATAAGCGTCATACTATCTACACCACCTGAAACAGCAACCGCATATCGTGCATTGGGAATAACATCACGCAACTTACGGAAAGAGCTAGATTCAAATCCCATGGATATACCAAAACACGGAAAGAGGGGGATTCGAACCCCCGACACATTGCTGTGTACACACTTTCCAGGCGTGCGCTTTCGACCACTCAGCCATCTCTCCCCGGATTGGATTCTAGCAGAAAAGGCAATATTTGTACAATAGTGCGGTATCACATTTATGAAACGTTGAGAAAGCTCTTGCCTTCTATCAAACCTGTGTTAAGAACAGCGTTGCGGAATTTGCTATACGTAGCATTGTTATCAACCCGGTTGTTGTAGCTAGCGGTCTAGTAGTATGAAAGTCAGGAAAAGCGGCATATGCAAAGGCTCAGTGGCTTTCATAACAGGAATGTTTACGACGTTGATGGCGACATTTCTGCTCATACCAATGACTGTGAGCATTCTAACTAGCAGCACTGACTGGGTAGGGTTTGCGGGCGCAGGTGCGCTTGCGGCAATAGCCGGAGCATTCTGTATTTTAAACGGCAAAAGACCGCGTTCAATCAGAGGCACTGAAGCTATATGCCTTACTTGCTCTGTGTGGATTGTACTCACCTTAATTGCTGCAGTTCCCTTTGTATTAGCAGATACTGCTAAGCTGTCCTATGTGGAGGCAGTTTTTGAGGCAATGTCTGGCCTTACAACCACAGGTGCGACGGTAATGAGTAACTTAAGCGAGAAATCCCATGGTGTCTTGTTATGGCGAGCCATGTTGAATGCTATGGGGGGATTAGGTGTAATAACAATTGGTATATTCCTGTTACCCAATCTTAAAATGGCAGGATTGAGAGAGATCTACAACACAGAAGCACTTGGTCGCGAATGTAAATCCGGAGTTGTGAGAACAGTCTTGTATGTTACAGCAATATACATTCTACTAATGATTTTGTGTTACGCGTCCTACAAGATTGTTGGCATGTCGATGTTTGACGCAATATGCCACGCAATGACTACCGTTTCCACGGGAGGTTTCTCTAATTACGATGACTCACTCAAGCACTTTAATAATGTGAAGATAGAGATAGTGGCAATAGTCTTCATGCTGCTATCTTCTTGTCCGTTTGTTGCATATATACATATTGTGTTCGATAGGAGGTTTAAAAACTCTCAGTTCTTCCTGTATATGGGAATACTTACAGTAAGCGTTTTGTTAAGTACCGTTAAATTTCAAAGCTATACCAATACAGATGGATATTGGAGTGCATTTAGGTTTACAGTGTTCACCGTAGTTTCGCTAAGTACGTCTACCGGGTACAGTATAGGCGATTTCAGCGGTTGTTATTTTATGGCGATTTTAGTAACTATGCTTACCTTGTGTGGTGGATGCGCTGGCTCAACGAATAGTGGTCTCAAGGTGTTGAGATTGCAAATTTTAGCCATCAGTGCATACGATAACATTCGAAATATTTTGCTAAGAGGATGCTCAGAAACTAAGAACACACATATCCCAGATAATGTACGCAACGAGGCAGGATATATCCTGTTCTTATACTTGTTTGTGTTTATACTAGCGTGTTTATGTACTTCTTGGATTGGGTACGATTTAACTACAGCTGTTACAGCAGTGTCTAGCACGCTATCGAATACTGGTATAGGAGTTGGAGCAGTAGTGGGGCCAGAAGGTGATTTTTCTTTGCTAACTGAAGGAACAAAGCTTTTGTTAACTGCTCTTATGCTTTTGGGCAGGCTAGAAATAGTTCCAATTATAGTGTTATTATCCACAATGTTACGTATTGGTATTCACCCCGTGAAGAGTATACAGGCCGCGTGTGAAAAAACTTGATGCTCAGTTCAGATGGCTATATAAGATGTACTGGGCTAGTGATCCCATTGTCTTGTCTTATAGTATCGTTCGAATAGAGGGTCAAGTAGGTTGTTGCATTCTGCTGTTATAATGGCACCCAGAAGGAGTGTATTCGCTGTTCTAGACATGGGCTCCACGAAGGTTGTGTGTCTCGCGATAAAAGTTAACGACGGTTGTGTTCCAGAAGTTATAGGCGTAGGCTACAAGCCTTCTGAGGGCATTAACGGCGGTGCTATAGTTAATAAACAAAGCGCAGGGTGCTCAGTGCTGTCTAGCATTGATCTTGCGGAACAAGTTTCAGCACAAACGATAAGTCAGCTATACATCACTGTATCGGGCTGTGGGGTAAAATCATCCAACATCTCTAACGAAGTGTTGTCAAATGTTCATGAGATCTCTGAGCGTGACATCAGAAGGATCATGTTACAAACCTACGAAAAATTTTCTGGTGAAGACATAGTAATTCACAATGTTCCAATGGTGTATCATTTGGACAATTTAAGTAATATCACAGAACTGGAAGGTCTGTACGGCAGTAAGCTACGGGCAGATGTACATGCGGTCACGGTGTCAAAGTTGGCGTTGGTGAACATTGAGCAATGCATAACTAGCAACAATTTAATGATGGGGGGGTGCATAGCGGAGTCGTATGCGTCAGGTTTAGCTTGTATGACGGACGATGAGCGGGAGTTAGGTACTTTAGTCATCGACATGGGAAGCAATTTCACTTCCATGGGGTTTTTCTATAAGGGGAAGTACGAACACGCAGATTGCATTCCATTTGGTGGTAATCACATAACTCGTGATGTTTCTTATGGGCTCTGTGTAAGTTTGAAAGATGCGGAGAGCATTAAGGTAGTGCACGGTAGCACAATGCTTTTCTCTTCGGAAGACGATTATCAAATTGAGATATGCGATGTAGACGGAGAGTTGAAATGTGTTACCAGAGCAGACATTGTTAGCATCATTCGTCCTAGGGTTGAGGAGATCTTAGAATTTGTAAAAAGCCGGGTAGATGAGCACCACAATGTAGTAAGGAAGGTTGTCATCACTGGAGGATGCAGCAAATTGTTGGGAATAGAAAAGGTGGCTAGTTCTATACTTAACAGGCAGGTAAGAGTTGGAACTCCTATGAATCTTAAGGGTATGTGGCCGGAATATGTAGGCAAACCTGAAATATCAGCAGCTGTAGGCGCTGCTATGCTTATAGCACGTACATTTTATAAGAGACAATGTACAAAGAACAATTCTCATCATCCGGGTAGCTTGGAGAAGGTCCTGCGCTGGATAATTACCAAAGTTGAGGCATAAATAAAGCGTTAAAACTCTAGCATGCCCAAAACCCAGGTTCTAAAAATCATTATCTTACTCTGAAGTTATTTCATACAAGAAGATATCCTCGGATTAAAGTATTGAGGTTATATCCTTGCTATGGGATCATAGGTATAATTTCCCAACATCTCTAAGAACGGCCGTCACATCCGAAGTTACCACCTAGACCAACACAAGCATAAGGAACAACACCTAAACCTTCACTAAGAAGATCATAACAAGCATTGACCATGACTGAAGTAGAAGAAACCGCCCTAATCTCAACAACTTCACCACCTTCAATAGTTTTAGCAAGTATCCCAGCTACTATGGTTTTTTCTTCAGGAGTGAGTTCCTTGACTAGGTCTTTTGCCATAGCATTGGCATTACTATTAGGTGCCCCAACTACAGGACCGCCACTGCTCTTTCCAGCCTTACCTGTAGGCCAGTTTTTACCTTCTACTAACCCTACATTCGTAGCAAAAGTAACGAGTCCCTTCGCCGTCGCGCTTGGGTCACCTAAACCACTGCATTGAGCCGTCTTCGTACTTTCGCCCGTTCCTATATCCGCAGCATAAGTTTTCGTTGTAGTATCACCACTCTCGATCTTCGCATGACTTCCACTACAAACCTTGCCATCGATGATGGGATGAGAGATTTCAACAGCCTTAGCAAAGTGAACAATGTCCTTACCGTTTATTTTGGCAAGAGCAGCAGCAAGCTTGTCAGTCTGATCAGTAACTACATCATAAGCTAACTCCTTAGCTAGTAGATATACTGTATATGCTTCATCTATCTAATAATAGATCCTTGAATAGCTTGATAGAGAACTTAATGATAGAGCTCTATATCATCCACTAATTATGACACTCTAGAACTAACTCTCTATCCTGAACAAATATCATCTACAAAGTAAGTTGGGCAGAATAAGAAACTCTTCTCAGGTTTTTATCAGGGTAAATCACCCTCACCTCAAGAACTATTCTTACATCATATAATGGAATCACGTATAGCCTGATGATAAGTCTCTAGGTGAAGAAACCGCCCTAATCTCAACAACCTCACCCCCTTCAATAGTTTTAGCTAGTAATCCTGCTACTATGGTTTTTTCTTCAGGAGTGAGTTCCTTGACTAGGTCTTTCGCTACAGCTGTGGCGTTACTATTAGGTGCACCCATCGTGATAGTGTTGTCGGTCGTACCCACTGCCTGACCCGTAGGCC
>NZ_JAHLEX010000035.1 GCF_023476575.1 Anaplasma phagocytophilum
GAATCACAACCAAGAATCTAAAAAACAGGGATTTGAACACATAAGATGAGTATATATCAAAACAGGATGACATTATAGCAATGAAATGTTCGATAAATCATGTAGCATCACCAATTCTGTATATATATTACGAAAAAACATACCTAGAGACTGATTCTAGATAAACGTAGTAACGCAGTTACTTATCTGTACTACCACAGGCAAAGACCTAGCATGTTACTTATGCATATGCTACGGTGCTAGCAGCTGCTTTGAAAATTTGTACGTGCCTGGATATGGATTTGCAGATATGGAGTTTTCAGTACCTCAAGAGAACAAGGCATTTGAGATGCTGCTGGCAAGTTAGCTATTCTAGCATCTGATATGGAAGGCTCAGAAATCCTAAAACACGCCTCTAATACATTGAATCACGAATGAGAAGCAAAGATTAACTAAATTCCCCACCGACCGACATAAGTCATGGAAAAGTTAACAATAGCAGTATACCTAGTACGCACAGCAGGACTCGTATCATCATCTACAAGACGTTGAGCAGGAAGATCATCATAAATCGCCATCCCCCACAACACGATGGTATAACCCATCCAGTAAAAGCCGAGATTTCCGGAGAAAGCTAATGACTCAAACCAGCCTTTAACCTATAAGCAAGCTTAGGAGTGATATGTCCATCAACAACTCCAACGAAGTTACCGCCTAGACCAACACAAGCATAAGGAAACAACACCTAGGCTTTTTCCTAATTTCTTAGTCTCGTTCTAATAATAAGAATTATTATGACTGTACTGTCGTAACCACATGCTTTACACAGGAATTAGTCCACTAGATCTGCTCTTGAGAGCATTTCCTTCGCCTTTTTCTACATCCAACCTGCGTAAATTTTAATGTCAGACACTTCACTATAAAACCTGCACCGTAAAACCATGTTCTTCCTGGCTGTATAGGACTAAAACACAGACTCCTGCGTTATATGTGAGAATTAAATGCTTCGCATATGCATACGCTAGTGCCATGCTTTGGGTTCGTAGGATGTCTTATTCAGAAATAGCCCTGTAAAAATTTTATACTGTATATAATGCAGAATAAAACAAGACGCTAAATCCTATCTTGCTTCCCGGCTACCTGCAATAACATCAATTCTGAACATCCGTATACTCGCGTTTGCATCAAGGTGTACTCTTTCGGAATCGCAACCTGTTTTTCGCCTTTTCTGATACGCAAGACAACTATACCTCCATCAACGCACCATACCCTCTCTCTTAACGCTTTCAGAGTCACCTCCACCAACTCTGGTCTACAATACGGAGGATCTACAAAAGTTAGATTATACTGCCGCTCAGCATAAGCAAGATGCTGCACATCACAACACAAAATACTTAATAACTTCTCCACTCCTAAACTTGTAGCAGTCCTTCTTACTAATTTCAAATTTGCAGCATTAATATCAACCAAACATGCATGTTTAGCACCTCTAGAAAGAGCTTCAAATGAAAGAGAACCGCTACCACAGAAGAGATCACATACCAGCGCATCCTCTATGGAGATGTAAGCACGCAAAATATTGAATATTGCTTCGCGAATAACCGACATCGCAGGCCGGGCATCCAACGCATTTCCGGTGAATATCCGCCTACCTCTATATTTTCCTGAAGTTATACGTATCATGAAAGCACAGCTAGAATCTCTTAATGAAATGACGCCTTCTCATACTTTCCATCAAACGCGTACTAGCAACAACTAACTTATTAGTGTATGCAGCATGCTTCATTCTCGCTATTTCATCAGCAGTTAGCTCTCCACCCTCAGAGATACCACACAACATGATCAGATCTACCCTGCCATCACCGCTGTCTGAGCGCAAAACCTCATCGGGCTTAGCACCTTCTAACATCAACTGAAGCTTCGATGAAAGATCCCTAACACGCACCACCACGTCCCCGGGCTCAAACCCTAAAGTTTTGACAACATCCGCAAAACTAGAACATCCCACACCGCGCACTCTAAGATCATCCAGTATACTCTCCGCTTCCTTTGCCGGCACAGAAAGCTGCTTCATACTAACGACGCTATTCATGAACCTTTTTTTCACCCGCACCTTACTTAGCAGCTTGAGTAATAAATGCCCCTTGTCTATCCTAACAGGGCCAATTACAGACCCCTCCTTCGCACGTAGCAGCGAGACTTTCAGATCATGAACGAAGCCACCTGCAGATGCACCCATAGTACGATCTACGTATACACCGTGCTCTCGATACCTCTCAGCTATCTTGCTCAGCTCAACACCTTTGTGCAGCTCACTAGCCACTGAATCAAGTACCGCACCTGCCCTAAAAGGAACAAATACCTGCTCTAAATCTAACACTGTTTCTAAAGCATCTGACTTCGCTTCAGCCACATATTGAGAAACCTCTTCCTCTGCAACAGACAAAAACGGCGCCACCCCAGTGGAAAGTATCTTGCTCCAAATTACCCTAGACCTGACATGTGACTCAATGGACGCAACATCCAAACCGTTACCAGCCGCACATTCATCCAAACTCTGCCCACTGCACACACCTAGCACAGAAAACAACCGCTCCACCTCCTGTGCTACTTCTTGCTTCTCAACGGTAATGCCCAGTTGCTTCGCTTCAAGCTCGAGAATAACCTCATCTATCAGCAGCCCCAATACCTCTCTTCTGTTACCCTCAGCGTAAGAAGTCTTATAAAAAAAACCATTCGCATGCTCCCTCCTATCTACATCAAGACTAGTCAGGACTTTATCATCTACTACGGCCTCTATCTTTACGGAAGCACACCCCTTGCCACAAGGTATAACCAAACATAAGAAACACAGCCAGGGAAACCAGCGAGACATCATCATAAACTACACATAGGCCAGGGTAGGGATTCTACTAGTAAAACACCCCCGTGTCAAAACTCTAATTTTCCAGGAGTATACCGCAAGGCACACATTATGTGCCCACAGCCAAACATACTACACACACGTGGGGCGAACGACCAGGATCGAACTGGCGACCTTCAGTGCCACAAACTGACGCTCCACCGATTGAGCTACGTCCGCCGCAGGCTAAACAACTACCATATCTCTCCCCTGGGAGTCAAGCAAGACATGTAAAGCTAAAGCGTCCGAGATAATTGCTGTAAAACAATTTTACATGAAAGCCAAAGGCATAGCACTCTTTCCAATACAACTGCTCACACTGCCATCAACAATAGCTAAACAACCAAAGCCTATAAAAAGCTCTCCTTCTGTATTATCACACCACTATACTCTCTTAAATTGCTATAAGATTTTACCTCATATCAACTGGCATTATGCCCCTTACTGGCACATTCAAGCCTTCTTACTACCTCTCCCCTGCCAATAAACGGTAATAGCTGAGCTAACCCTGGACCAGTAGTAACCCCAGTTGTGGCAAGCCTCAGTGGTAAAAGTACATCCCGCGTACTGCGATGAGAAGTCTCCTTTATCCTCTGCAACCAGACCTTACAAACATCTTCATCAAGCTCAGTATCAGGTAAAAGTGCCTTGGCCTCAGAAATAAAAGTCCTATCTTTATCATCTATCCTAGTTGTGATTTGAGAATTACAGATGTTAATCCACTCTCTCACATCTTCTATTGTGTTAACATTATCTCGTATCAGATACCAAAACTCCTCTGTGCACTCTAAACCTTGCTGCACAAACCTATCTTTCACTTTATCAAATGATAAACACTGTACTATTCTGCTGTTTAACCTACTTATATCATCAAGCGAAAACTTCACTGGGGCCTGGTTGAATGTGCGTATATCGAACGACTCTACCAGAACATCGTGATTCTCCTGTGGTTCCACTGGTAACGATGTCCCCATCCTCGCTAAGTAGCTTTTTATAGCCATAGGCTCCATACCAATATTCCTTAGGTGACGTATTTCAATATCGTTACTACCGATTCTCTTAGAAATTTTTGCATCCCGAAAATGGACAAGAGGTAAGTGGGCAAATACGGGAACTTTTGCTTTTAAGATATCGAAAATACATATTTGTGTCGCCGTATTGCTTACGTGGTCTTCACCCCGAATAATGTGCGTGATAGCAAAATCTATATCATCCACCACCGACGGAAACATGTATGTGTACGTACCATCTGTACGCTTAATGATCGGATCACTTATATTTTTCGCTTGAAACGACACCCTACCCCGCACTTCATCTTCCCAAGTGATTTCCCTGCTTTGATCAATCTTTAACCTAAAGTACGGCAATCTACCACTGCATGCTTGCCTTTCCTTCTCCGTCATCTTGAGAGCACTTCTGTCGTATATAGGAGGTAATCCCATCTTCAACATCATACTTCTCTTCATATCCAATTCTTCCTGAGTTTCATAGCAGGGGTAGATAACACCCTGATCTAGCAACAAATCGAATACTTCCTTATATCGTTCAAGCCTTGTGCTCTGCTGAAAACAAGAATCCCAATCCATCGCAAGCCAAGCCAGATCCTTCTTTATTCCCTCGATATATTTATGCTCAGACCTACTGGCATCAGTATCATCAATGCGCAGCAGAAATTTCCCCGATTCACTTCTTGCATACAGCCAACATATCAAAGCTGTTCTGGCATTTCCCACATGCATGTACCCAGTGGGACTTGGAGCAAATCTCGTTATCATATCTAACCTCTATAGCAACACAGCAACGTCCGGCTGTAGATACCAGAATTTAACCCCGTAATAACAAGCACTCGAAAACTCTGGCATTTATATCACCTGTTCCTTTATCAAAGTGACTACATATAAGCAACTTGAATCTTTATGATTTACCGGCATGTGTTTTCATTTTAGAATGCTTGCCTTGCAATGTCTTTGCGGTTAACGTGCGCTTTTTCAATGTTTACACTCATGAGTCAAGAAAATCTGAATACACTGGCGAAGGGTTTTGCGTAAAAGCGTTTCTTTTTGCGTTTTTATTTGCTACCTGTAAGGGACTGTGGCTCTTCTCATGTATAGTCTTTCTAGCATCTGGTGTTGCCTATGCTTTGTATGCTGCCAAAGTACTTTCCCTTCCTTTTTACTTCATCACAGGGCTGGTGATTAAGCTGTATGCAGGGTATTCATATAATGACTGGTTGCAGAGAAAGCTAGTACGGAAGAAATATGTGCTAACGGATGTAGTGCTCGCGCGCAACGTAATGCATGCTAAGTTAAAGTTCATGAAAAGACAGAATACTTCACACTGCAGTACCGCTAATGTGCCGCATAGTACGGGCTCATGAAGCCGATATGTTCTGCTTTTAAGCTGTTTTTCTGAGTTTGGCTTCTTCGCTCATAACTTGCACGCTGGAATGGTAGTAAGCATGCATCTTCGTGCTTAAGCATGACACCTCCATATACAACTCGTACCAAGCAGAAAATACACGCGAATCACGTGACGCATATGTGCACAACCTATACCTGCAGATTTTCCCTGTGATTTCGCACAGACCCTGCATAAGACAAGCGCCTTGCTTTCTCACCGCAAGTAACACATTCCGTAGCCAAGCTTTATGATTTATTCCGGTGCCAAAAGGGTGTATCAACCAAATTTGTACTGGCTACCGCTAGATCTCGCTTGTTGATGATACCAGCTTCATAACCCAGCCTACCGGATTCTATCGCATGTTTGAATGCAGATGCCATTTTCGATGGATCAATGGCTCTTGCTACTGCACTATTAAGTAATACACCATCGATCCCCTGTTCCATCACTACAGACGCATCTGATGGCCTTCCTACTCCAGCATCTACAATAAGAACTATATCCTTATACCTGTTACGCAATAATCGTAACCCGTGCATATCAAGCACTCCCAAACCCGAACCTATGGGAGATATTCCCGGCATAATTACGCGACACCCACAATCAATTAGGCGTTTGCATACTGTGAGATCGTCCGTACAATAGGGAAAAACATCAAAACCCTGGCTAATAAGTTCCTTAGCAGCCTCACACAATGCCACAACATCGGGGTGTAGGGTATAGTCATCACCAATAATTTCAAGTTTTATCCAAGTAGTATTAAAAATTTCTCTCGCCATTTGGGCCATGAGTACAGCATCCTTGACTGTGTAACAACCAGCAGTATTAGGTAAAACTCTACACCTGCTCTGCTTAACTATGTCCCAATAATCGTGCCCACCACCAATCTCTGGCATCTGCCTCGACAATGACACAGTTACCACTTCTGCACCTGAATTATGTAAGGATTTTTGTAAAATCTCTGGAGACGCAAATTGCGCGGATCCCATAAGCAATCTACTTCTTAGTTGTACCCCATATACATCCCACACAGTAATGCTCCTAAAATACAAAACTTCGCCACATCATCCACCTTGCATAGGATATACTATATCTATAACATCGCCTTTCTTTAGCTTATGTCCTTTATAGTTTGCCTTGGTAACCAGTACCCTATTAACCGCCACTGCAAAGGGTTCTCGTACATTACACTGCGATATAGCATCTGATAGCGTACACCCCGCATTTAGTGTTTCACTTTTTCCATTTATCTGAACATCAATAAAATCTTCCATCGTTCTGTCAATAAAAATTCAATTTTGCAACACATAGCATGTGTCTTATCAACCTATAATCCTTTCTCTAATAGTGCATAGTAAAAAAAAGCCCGAAAATTATTTATACCATACACGCAATCCACTTATTGCAGAGCCTATTGCACACTTACAATATTATGTTTATTTTAGCATAAATTTGGTACTCAAGATGCTACCGCAACACCAAAACTCGACAAAAGACGTAAGTTTTCTCAATGATAATACTTCCTTTTTCTCAACACCAGAATTCTATGGCTTTGCTAAACACCTAGTACACAAAGGCTCTCTTTCCTCCTTATTCGGATTCCTGTTAAGCTCGTCAGGTACAAATTCTGCTATGATGGATAATCCATATATTAGCATACTGTACAGCAATTTGAAGCTCACTGAAGAGGGCAAAAGTATCCTACTTAAGCACCAAAACGAACATTATCTTAGTGTATGGAGTACTGAAATATTCACAAGGATATTATCCACTCTAGCAATGGAGCAGCATACAGACACAGGTCTATCAATTCCAGACCTTACGCAACTTTTCTCATCGCAATTTATGTCACATTTTAAAAAAGAGAAAGTTTGCTGCATATATCGCACACAGTACCTTTCTTATGTACAGCAAATACTAGACAAATACTTCCAGCATTCACAGATCAAAACGCCTCTGATAGATGCTAATGTAATCGCGAAAACTCACCTAGACGTACTTGATGACTTGTTAAAGTATTATTCTTCGAGAGGAAATAGAAGATGTTGTCTACTACTAACATTTTTCGGTGCAAATTTTGAAGAACTATCTCAATCATGTCCTTCAGATTTATTGCGAGAGATATTACTCTACAAACAGAATGTTTCTTCCTTTTCCGAGTTAAGTATTAATGTTACAGAGGCAAAATGCAGGCAAGCAATCTCTTCTGCTATTAATAGCGAAGTATCAAAAGTCAATGCAGAATTAGAAAAAACCTTAGCTTTTGTACATGTGCCTTACCCATGGTATTGTCTTATAAAAAAGATACGACAGCTCTTCCATCGCTTTTTTTCTATACCAAAACTTGAACACATCTTAGACACTTTTAAACAGGTCGATGCAAGCTATAAAGCCAGTATTAGTTTTGGAGATTGCTCAGAATTTTTCTCGTCTTTGCATGATATTCGCAACACTTTTGATAGTGCTGAAAATAAATGCACTGCCAGACTTTTCTCTGCCCTAAAAGACATTCAATGCTCTTACCCCATACCCACGCACAGCAAATATATTTCCCATATAAGGAATTGCGAATCTACCTACAATCCAGTAAACCTAGATGAGGTTATCCTGCGCTCGAATAACAGGCTACAACGCATAAAACAAAAGTTATGCTTGCGTGTTCAGTCCATAAAAAACAGTGTCATACAAAAAAACTATAGCCATGCCAGCAATGCGCTGCCCACAGCGCATTTTGAAGACACCACCGCTCCAAAACCGTACGTGCTTACAAAACACACTGATATAAATGCTTCTTCAGACGACATATCTTCTTCAAATATATCAATTGCATCTAGCAATGACAACACGGCGGTACACACTAAAAAACACAAAAAGCGTACCATAACTAAGAAGAACTTACTAAAGGGAGTCCGCAATATTTTGCATGGCCCCCGTTCAAGGTTTTTACACAATATATATCTAAAAAAATCACACAAAATGCACCATGCGCTGTCGAAAAGCACCAAAGACATCTCACGCGCAGGCAAATATATGCATCCTCTCCCTAATGTCCCTACTGAGCAATATGCTTCTTGTAGCAGTATAGACGATGTCCTAGAATCTCAAAATCCCCAACCCACACAAATACCCCCAACAAGAACCCCAGAATCATCTGATATCCCAGCGCCACTTCTTTCACAGGAGTTACCCAACCCCTTACCCGAGAATACCTCTAAGAAGACAAAATTTAAACCACGTTTGGGCTTTAAAAGCAAAAAAATTGCACAACCAAGCATTAACGCTTCACATACTGAGCATAAGGAGATCAGCCACAATCTAGTACCTAAACTAAATCGAGATAAAAAGAAAGCGGCACCTGCGCTTCAAAGCAAAACATGCTCTGAACAAAATATGAAACCTAAAAAGAAAAAGACTTTTTTAAAATTGATTATGAGAAAGAAAGACATAAAAAAAGCATCCACTATAGCAATATAACACCACTAACAACTTTTATAATCACAAGAAAACGAAGCCTCATTTACTTGAGGCTTTCGCTTCATCAAAAATTCTTTTTTCCGCATTAGCCCCGAACATACTCCTTATCTGCTCCTTGTAGTAAACAGCAATCTGTCAAGCACCGCCGGCCTATATAAAAGGCTCAGAACAACTGTATCCATACTAAAATGCAAATTCTGCTCATGACACTTACGACACAAATAATCACTGAGCTTTCATCACAACACAACTGTACCACACGTAGCATCCTAAGATGTCCACGTCTCCACAGCACAAACAGTGTCATATGAACTTTACTTCCACAACACCAACAGCCTAGATATAACAGGATCTACAGCACTTCTTAAGATCAACAATCGCACTACTAGTAGCCTGATCAACTGCTATGGAGGTATTATATCTAGATCTAGCAAAAGACTGTCATATGCTTTCTACAGCCTTTATAGCAGGAATATAGTAACTCAGCATTCCATACACACCATCTTTGAGAGTCACTGCAGCACTAGGACATCCAGAACAAGCACCTCTGAGTTTGACAAACACAACCCCTTCTTTATATCCCCTAAACTTTATGTCACCACCATCTTGGGCGACTGCAGGTTTTACGTAATTCTCTATTAGCTCCTTGACCTGCTGCACTATTTCTGAGTCTTTCTCATCAAAAAACTCTTTTTCCCCATCTTCCGCACTAGCCTGAACGTGTTCCTTATCTGTCCCTTGCAACAAACAGTAATCTGTCATAACCACAAGCACTTCCGGTTTCAACACCTCCCACAATATGTTTTCTGCCTTTGTGATTGACACAAAATCCACGCCAAAAAACACCTTTTCTACACCTTCAACTTCAAACAACAACCTTGCTAAAGGAGAGGCTTGCGCATCATCAGCACTTAAAAACTCAGCACCACTATTTATTCCCACCACTTCAGCACTCAATAGAAACTTCAACGTATCTGGATTTGGAGTGCTCTCAATCTGTATAAACATAAACAAACCTTGCAATTATCTGAACCCTTAGGGTATAATTCCCGCTCCTGCGCAGGCTGAATAGTGCAGTGTAGGCAGTGTAGTGTAGTATATAGCGCAAATCAAGTTTCTTAGTGGCATGCTTCTGGCATTTGTTGTTTTCATGTGTGTTCTCGGTGCGCTGTTGCTCGTGCCAGTTTTGTTAGTGTTGGCGTTGTTTTTTCTAAACAAAAACGTGCTGATGCGCGCAAGCTTCGGCGAAGATTTCCGGGTAATTCTCAATAAATTCATGGCTGATATGCAAAGTAGGGCTTCATCTAATACGCAGTCAGATTTACGTGGAGGCATATCGCAAAAAGAGGCTTTGGAAATTCTCGGTTTAAGCCCTAACGCTTCTCGCGAGCAAATAATTGCAGCCTATCATAGACTGATGAAGAATTCTCACCCAGATAGAGGCGGATCAGCATACTTTGCCCAAAAGTTAAATCAAGCTCGCGACAGTTTGCTTGGTAACAAGTAGTCCCTGCATTCCTTATGGTCTGGATACTATTCGTGCCCTATTTCACCGTATCTGTCTGTATCCACAATGAAGTAAAGTAAACCTTATTTACATATTACTTTCTCCCCCTACTCACATGGACAAGTACGAAGTAGCAATAATCGGGAGTGGACCAGGGGGATATATAGCTGCTATTCGCGCGGCGCAGCTCGGATATGTGGAGCGTGAAGACAACCTGGGAGGCGTGTGCCTAAATTGGGGTTGCATTCCTACAAAAGCTTTGCTGAAATCTGCACAGTTATATAAAAAGATCCTGTCTGCTAGTTCCTTTGGTATTAAAGTTA
>NZ_JAHLEX010000036.1 GCF_023476575.1 Anaplasma phagocytophilum
TACAGAGTGTAATAAGCAATTTACGCGTCATGTCACAATTCATACACTATTGCCATAATAAAATTATAGGATTTCTCCCGTAGGCTATATAAACCTTTCACGAATCGTGTACTCTTAAGATTTTTAATATCTTACTCAACTTAAATTAAGTGATACAGTTAACTGATGGACCATAATACATGGTGCGGTATACCGCACTTAATTAACTCATTAATAAATGGAAAAAATTATTATGATTTGATTATCTTCATAAAAGTACATAGCAATTTTCAATACATATGCGCAGAAATTAACTGTAAAAGTTGTAATGATAGATAACAAAGCTTCTACTCAGCAAGCTGAAAGTTGAAATTTGTGTTCCGTTCGAAAAAAGAACACAAGTGTCGTATCACCTAGTCTCTTAAAAACTGGATTGTCTTGAATAAGGCTATCCCCCCTTCTAGAAATACTCAATACTGCCATGACCTGAAGATCGTTATAATATTCATTGGGCGTTGGACTAAGCATCCTGAATGCTGTGACCACTCTGACGTAGTTCGAGATCCTAATTTCCTCACCTCAGAGAACTATTGACTTATGTAAGGGTCATTCAGCGTCCATAGTAGCGTATCTTAAAAAAGGTCACGCATTACCTGTGGGTTTCGTTATAAATCTGCAGCAGCGTACACAATCCTGGTCGTATGATGAGCGCAGAGCTCTCAAAAACGGAAATTAGAACTTTCAAAATAAAGTATCGCAACACTTCACTTAATTAACGCATTTTATGAGATGGAATAATATTACATGGCTCCTCGTAATACTGCATCGTCTAGTTGACAAACAACTTCCACATCACCTGAAGTCATATCCGATAGAGTTGGAGGATA
Organism: Anaplasma phagocytophilum; assembly: GCF_023476575.1. GTDB lineage: Bacteria > Pseudomonadota > Alphaproteobacteria > Rickettsiales > Anaplasmataceae > Anaplasma > Anaplasma phagocytophilum_A. The sequence continues at coordinate 867 of NZ_JAHLEX010000036.1, forward strand.
ACACTGCGCAGCATCGAGTCCCGGACATTTTTCTTTAACACCAAAAATTTCTCCTGCGCTACTCTCTTCTTCCCTATTACCTAATACAGTACTTGTATCATAACTAGAACACTCTGCTTCGTCACTCTCTGCGAGACTCTCCAGCAAACGCATATCTTCTTTTTTTATACCTTCTACCTTAGCCACGTACTCATAGCAGTATACACATAACAAAGGTACAAGAACTAAGCATGGAAGTGCTCCTACATACCTAAGATAACAAAATATCGTGGATTCCACACTTAATCCCTGCACAATCTGAACCAAGCTAACTAGGCAAAGAACAGTTGCCGTAAAAACCATGCACCCAAGGATTACCTTATCCTTATCATACCCCTTATGCTTTTCCTCAAAAATCCTCCTCCGCCTGTAAATATCTCTTCTGCGATGACTTGGCACAGTACACACCAAAATGCTGTTATATGTAAATAGCGTAGCAAAATTTGCTATATAATAAAAGTCTTAAAAAATAAACTTACATAAAATAACTATACCTATTCCACCGCTATATCTGCAGGTAATTTACTACCGACTGAAGATAAACACAATGCGTTAAGATACTTCCTATTTCTCCTTGTATTACGATAGTATATTTCCTAATCTTTCGCATTATTTTCTGATATTTACGTACAAAATCGTTTTTGAAGAAAACTTATTAATATATAATTTACAATTAACTTGTAGTGTACTCCGTTAAAAATGACCTTATGGTAATATACATGAACCTTGGAAAGAAGCAGCTACCTAGAAACCCACAAACCACTCCCTCTATTTTGGAAAAAACTGGTATAGGTGATGCATCACCTGATACACATAAAAAACCTGTCATCACCAACTCTTTGGATAATAAGGCTACTATGCAGAATGCGCTACTATCTTGCAAGAAAGACACTAGATTTTCAGACAAGGTATATATCTTTTTCTCTGAAGAAGAAAAGAAAGGCATTGTAACTTTATATGAATCGTCAATACAGAGCATACAAATCTATACCAACAGTTCGGAGGATTTAGACACACAGTATACAATGGTAGCCATATTGAACAAAATTACCGTTGGGCAAGATAAAAAACGGAAAGCCTCACGGAAGATAAGCATTCGTGCTTTTCATCATGAATGGGACAATAAAGATTTTCAGAACGTCAAGCCTGAAATAACCCTGATAACCGAGGGAAAGGACTATAGCACACGTACTGAAACTTACTTCTCTCCTCCAAAAAATCAAGCCATACCTTTAATATGTATAAGCACTAGTAAATACGTAGAGTATCGCCCAATGATTGAGAGACACAGCAAGACTTTCCTTGAAAAAGCCTTACCGATGCACATTAATAAAAAGTCCATTATAACAACAATATTAGAGAGTTATATCCTAAAGAAAAATTCTAGAGCTAACACTAAAGTAGCTATTTATCTGGTAGAAAATTTTCTCCCACTTATCCCAAAGACAACCTTAGCGGCATTAAAGAAGGGAGCGCTAAAGCTAAGACGTATATGCTTAGAAGAAGGAAGCAGCACTACTGATTTAAGTGAAGTAGATAGATTATGCCTGTCCCTAAATTCAGCTTCTTTTCCTTCACCGTACTCTATTACTGAAACAAATACCAAAGTCTTAAAAGAAGAAGTATTTCATTTAATAAAGGAAAGGGCATGCCAATATGAAAACCTGCACGAGGCCTTAAGTAAAGACGCGTATAAAAGTATAATCTCTGTAGACCTAGAAGAAATAGTAGCCTGCTATACCAACAAGTCTAATCAATTTACGAGCACATTATTGAAAAAGTGCATTTCCGCAGATAAGAATTTATCACGCAAAATGGCTATAGTACATGGATATATAGATGAGCTTAAAAAGCGCTCCGTGAACAATAATGCTAAACCTCTGATACTAGATTGCCAATTACCTGGCACTGGCGAAGATTTCACATTTGCTCACAATTCCCTTATATCTCTTGCAAAGAAGAACGCCCCTAAAGAAGTTGAATTCTGTGTAGATAACATTATAGAAGAGGCGAAAAGAGAGGTGGCTAAAAAATATAGCACGATATTCCTACGTGATGTTATTGGTATAACAGAAAAAGTCTCGGCACATGTGAATAGGATGTCTGTTAAGATAAACAAGATGCAACGTACCGACGAACTACAGCCTTCAATGCCTCATAATAGCACCGAAAGCTGTAATCCCATATAACGCTTGTTATTGAATATGATGGATGAAAAGGGGAACTGAGATTTAGTCACGTGATACAAAAATGATAGAGCTCCGCAGCATAGTGCAGCCCTTCATTGTACTTACGTGATGAGGTGATTAAGATTAAGTAATGGCTATACAGAAATGAGATTGCAATGTAAGCTCCATTACACCGCATTTTGCAGATCTGTACTAATTTCTCTTTTTAATCTGTCACTCTGGAAGTTATAGTTCTTGATATATGAGCACACATTCTTCAAAAGAAAAATCACAGTGTTCTTGAGTAAAAGGTATGGGTACTATGGTGGATAACTGCATCATACTGTGGCACAACAAGTCTGCTTACTAGGGTTTGTATAATGCGCAGGGCAGCTGCTGAATAAATATTCTGCAGAATAGATTATTTTGACATAATACTTAATGGCGGTTGAGCGCGACAATCTAAGGCAGTCAATCGAGAAATGTGTTCATTTTCTCCTTTATGAACCAGATAGGTATTCAAAGAATGATCCTAGCGGTTTTTGACAGATTGCACTACCGCCACAAATAGGCTTATATACGCTGCTGTGCTGTTCAAACCCCGTCACTGTTTTTTATGTATCACCAGACTTAACTAAAGATACAAACCCTGTCTTCTATATATTTTGTGAAACTTACTCTACCAGAGAGGAACTCAACATTTATCTTCTACCAGCAAGGAATGCAGCACTCTACTCCTAAGGCACTGTCGCACGCACGATATAAACCCGAGAAGCGCCCCTAAATCCCCCTAGGGCACAACACTGTGAATCATCGTACCATTTTGTACTTAACTAAAGACGAAACATTGAAAATATTTCTGCGATACCACAAATACTAATTACTCCCTCTCTCTCTCCGTTGATGATCCAAACTGTGATTATGCTGCTTTGCAAATGCACTCCACATAAGCAAATTACCACTTCTCCAGAGCGAGAAAGAAGAACGTGGTACATATATGTAGAACGCAGTGTAACCACGATTAGTTATGCATTTCTTACATAATCAACGAGCTACATCAAGATAAATAACCCTGGCAGAGTATATCAATACGTCTACCTGACGCTTCTCTCTTCACAAATCTTTGTTGCAAACCGCCTTACTCCTCAGTCTCTTCTTAGCCATTACCTCTCTCGATGTGTATGTCACAAGAGAAGAAGTATCTACCTTACATGAACACAACACCTTAATAGTGGGCGCAGCTAAATACTAGATTCACAATGGTCACAGCATTCATCCTACTCTGCAACGTAACAAGCGTTAGCGCCTACCCACAAGCATATGTCACATTTTAAAGTAAAAGTTTAATTCGTATACACCCATCACCCTGCTACACACACATCCGAAGCAACCGTACAGCTGAAAAGAAACTTTCTAGTATGTTTTTAAGTCTCAAATACTAAGTGCTTATCTTATTACAATCGTATACCAGTATTTTTAATGCAGAAAGCAATGCTAATAGCTCATCCTCTGCAATTGTGAGAGGTGGCATCACATACATTACCGTTTTAATTGGTCTGATCCATATACCCAGGTCTAAGATCTTTCGTGTCATGCCGTTTTTAAGCTTTTCCATGCACTTGTTCTTAATATTAAAAGCTGCCATAGCCCCTTTTATTCTTACATTGCACACGTAATCTAAAGCATGCAGTTCTTCTAGTTCGGCTTTTAAAATTCTTTCTATTCTCAATACTTTCTGAGTGTACGACTCACCCGCAAATAAATCGAGAGAAGCATTAGCGGCAGCACAAGATAAAGGATGTGCCATAAATGTATTACCGTGCATAAATGTTTCTCCACCGGATATAAAAAGTTCAGATATATTACTGCTAACTACAGCTGCTGATAGTGGGCAAGTACCACCGCTAAGGGCTTTTCCTAGTACCATAATGTCAGGCTGAACAGAAGCTTGTTCACAAGCAAAGGCTGTTCCCAATCTATAAAAGCCTGTGGCAACTTCGTCAGCAATAAACAGAATCTCATTTTCTTTTGCAATCTTTCTCAACGTAGCTAAAACGTGAGGATGATAAATCACCATACCACCTGCAGCCTGTAAAAGTGGCTCGACAATAATTGCTGCAACCTTATCCGCAATACTCTCTATCTTTTGCTGTAACAATACTACGTCTTCTTCACTTGCAGGTATATCAAGCAGATATTGCTTCGGACAATATCTTGTAAAGGACTCTCCATGAATAGCTTCAGGATCAGAGATAGATATACATCCCATGCTGTCCCCGTGGTATGAATTTTTGAAATATATAAAGCTGTGTTTTTCTCGCTTACCCATACTGTACCAATATTGAACAGCGAGTTTCATCGCTACTTCCACTGCCATAGATCCAGAATCCGCAAAAAACACCCTATCAAGCCCTGGCGGCATTAACTTAGCTATGCGCGATGCTAGTACGTATGCTCCTTCATGAATTAAATCACGGCAAAACATTACATGTGATAACTTTGCCAATTGCTCCTGCATTTTGCTTACTATATAAGGGTGCGAATAGCCATGACATACACTCCACCAGCTCGATATACCGTCCAATAGCCTTTTGCCATCTTCAAGTTCCAGATAACTTCCGTGGCCTGATACCACTCTCATCGGGGTAACTGCAGGCACTGTGCTACTGTAGGGGAATAATACTCTCTCTTCTTGAAACCAATGTGCATGTTCGTACATGGAACCTCACAACTCCCTTAAAAAATAGGGAGTATGGTAACACATTTTCCACAGTAGTCGCACTCTATATGTGCACACTGGAGTAACGATTTGAGAGCCTATAATTCAGTTCTGCTCCGTATATGAAAAATATGCTAAGTATATAGAAAAAAAGCATCGCTGCTATAATACCTGTAAGATTACCGTATATTGTCTTGAGAACTTGAAAGGTTGAGAGATACCACGAAAAAGCCATGGATGTTAACGTCCATGTTGCAGTAACAACAGCCGCACCTGGCATCACGACCAGTATATTCTGCCTTACATTTGGAACCATGAAGTATATCCAAGAAACAGCAACAAAAAGTATCACTTTGCTAACTACAAACTTCAGGAACTCCCAATGTCTACCGACCACTTCAAAAATTATAGGGACCAATACCGCGAATAATACACTGAGTATCATCACAGCAACTATTATCAAAAATTGCAGTATACTAAACATACGGCCCAGTATGTATGGTGGAGGCGCTGATACCCTAAGGGCCTTATTCAACACGTGCCTTATCCCTTCGATAACTGAAGAAGCAGTCCATATTACACCACCTATAGCGACGGTCAGTAGACTCTGAGGAGGCCCTGATAGGATCTCCTCAATTCTAGGTAATAGCGCATCCATGGTATCGTGTGGCAATTCGCCTGACAACACATCAAAAAGCCTTGTATATAGAAATTGATCCTTATCCAACACTGACACTATAGAGGAAGTAAGGGCATTGAAGAACACGAAAAAAGGAAACATCGACAAAAGTACTATAAAGGACAAATACCCTGCATACTCCATCCCATCATGATCTCTAAAATCAATAACGGCCCTACAAATACACTTGAAAAACGTCAACACTTTCCGCAGTATCATTTCTTTTAGTACGTATGCAATATATATTCCCGGGAGGTTGTATTATGCCGAATCTTACTGCAAAAACAATTCTCATTTATCCTCGTTTTAAATACACAGCAGTATACCAAAGTTTACTTTCACAAGCATGGCGGGAGTAAAATGTATTCTTCATTCTTAAAATATCATGAAATCTGAACGTAGCGCTTTTCAACGCTTCAGCATAAAATGAATGCCTCATTGAGTTACAGGCAATAAAACATGCAGCCCAACTATGTGCTGGTATCCGAACGCAATATTCTATAGTCATCTAAGTGGTCTAACACTTCTGTGTATTAAGCAAGTAGTTAGGATCTATTACAATACATTCCCAACTCAGATATATAGCTTATATGCCTCATGGCATAATCAATAATATGATTAAGTAATATTATAAGTCCTAATAATAAGCTATTGTTATAGTCGTAATTTAAATGCATTTTGAATACAAAGAATTACTAGACAAAAATATGTACATATAAAGTGGGCTTTTTACGATTGTAACATATCACCTAGTTATTGCTTCTGGAAACTGGACTATCACTGTATTGAGCATCTGTATTTCAAAATTCCTGGCCAGTTAATATTTGAGAGGAGGTGTATTGCCTTAGTGTATTTAAAGATCTAGAGATGCTGTAACACCGTTATTTAAAAGACGCAGGCCTGTGCATAGAAAGTGTATATAGGATGGTAAGAGGTTATCTGCTGGGATACATAATACACACTAAGCTGCGTTGCCTTGAGTGACCTTAGGCTAGTATGGGGTTTGTGTGTATAATACTGAAATAAAACAAAGCTAGGCACGATATCGCTGGCTACTTCCTTTTTGTTGTCGCTCCTATTACATAGTGGTATATAAATTAACTATGCATATAATGACCTGTACAAACGCATACATAATTAGTATTGCATATATTAGTTATAGGTCTTAAACTAAGTGGTATCTCGTGTATACATACCGTGTGCTTAGCGTTGCAGGATGAGTTATGGCTGGTCATTCACAGTTTGCAAACATAAAACACAGAAAAGGCGCGCAAGATGCTAAGCGTGCTAAGCTGTTTACAAAATTAAGGAAGGAAATCATAGTAGCGGCTCGGAGTGGTTCTCCTGTTCCAGAATTAAACCCTAACCTCAGATCTGCAATAGCTTCTGCCAAGGCTTTTAATCTTCCTAAGGACCGTATAGAAGCTGCTATACGAAGCGCTCAGGGTAATGAGGCTGATGATAGCTATGAGGAGATAACTTATGAGGGTTATGGTCCAGGTAGCACCGCTATAGTAGTGCATGCTTTGAGTAACAATCGGAATCGTACTGCAGGGGAGTTACGCCATATATTTACACGGCACGGAGGGAAGCTCGGAGAAAGAGGAAGTATTAGTTACCTATTTGATCATGTGGGGCTAATAGTTTATGGTGATGCGCAAGTTGGAAGCTTTGATGTGATTTTTGATGAGGCCACTAGTCTTGGGGCTATAGATCTTGAGGAGCACGATAGCGGAGAGGAGAAAGAGTACCACGTCATTTGTCAAGTCGAGGACTTTGGCAGAATTAGAGATGCTTTATATGAAAAATTTTCTGATGGAGTGACTGCGCGTCTATCTTGGCGCCCTAAACAAAAAGTTAGACCCGCATCTGATGAAGCTTCTGCTAAACTTCTAAGTTTCCTTAATGATCTTGATGATAATGATGATGTCCAGTATGTTGAAGGCGATTTCGAGTTGTAAGTTGGCGCGTTGTTAGTGCCTAGCTGGTTGTTGCGGTATCTTTTGTAACTTGCTTTTATGCGTGTCATCTGTTAGTATTCTGGCAGTCGCTTAGCTATGGTATTTATGTTAAAGGTGCTGTTATGCTGCGTTTTATTGTATTTAGTACTGGGTAGGTTATCTGATAGAGTGTAGTTGGTATAGCATTTTGATGGTTTGTGATGCATGGCAGGTCGGTAATTTTAGAAGATATATCAAAGATTGGTGAAGATCTAGCTGCAATAGCGAGGTGTCTTTGACATAAAGGGGCTAGAATCTGTATTGGAGGGCCTAGATATACAGTGCTCTTTACCTTCCTTGTGGAATGACGCTGATAAAGCAAAAAGCTTGCTTAGTGAACGGTCCAGGGTAAGCTCTGTTCTCTCATCTTTTCGTGTTTTAGAAGAAGAACATAAGGACTTAGCTGAACTTGCAGAGATGATTTCTGATAGTGATGATAGAGACTTTCTTGCAACAATAAATGCTGAGCTTCAATCCTTGAAATTGCGTATATCTCAGAAAAAGACTGAGTGCATGTTCTCTCACGAAGCTGATGCTAATAGTTGTTTCTTGACTATTCGTTCCGGAGCTGGTGGAACCGAAAGTAGCGATTGGGTTTGCATGCTTTTGCGCATGTATACAAAGTGGGCTGAATCTTTTCATAAGTTTAGTGTTGAGACTATTGATTCTGTTGACGGTGAGGAAACAGGTTTGAAAGCTGTTACTATTAAAATATGTGGTATTGGCGCCTATGGGTGGGCACGTACTGAAAGTGGTATTCATAGGTTAGTGCGCATTTCTCCCTTTGACCATGCTGCAAAACGGCATACCAGCTTTGCTAGCGTTGAAGTATCCCCTGTTGTAGATCATGAAATTGACATAAAAATTCAAGAAAAGGATCTTCGAATTGATACTTATCGTGCTTCTGGTGCTGGCGGGCAGCATGTTAATAAAACCGAAAGTGCTGTCCGTATAACACATATTCCCTCTGGCATGGTGGTACAATGTCAGACAAGCAGGTCGCAACATCAAAATCGTGCTGAAGCCTACTCTTTACTTAAAAGCCGTCTCTATGAAATGGAGCTGCAAGAAAAAGAGAAAAGAATGGCTCAAGATCATCAAAACAAGTGTGAAATTGGTTGGGGACATCAGATAAGATCCTATGTAATGCATCCCTATCGTATGGTGAAGGACTTACGTACAGGGCATGAAACTGGAAATGTAGATGCAGTAATGAATGGAGACTTAGACGCTTTTATCACTGTAGCGCTCATGCGTGGGTCTCTTGCCAAGGTAAAGCAATCTGGATCTTGAAATATTCCATAGTGCTTACCTAAGGGACAAGATAGCGATACACAAACTCACCGGAGAACATAATACGGTGGTATAGTTCGCTTTTATATATAGAGGACTACGCCGTACAGTATTCTATATGTACATCCTCGCGACAAACAATGCAGTGTTTGGGCACTACGCAGGTAGTATTTAAACTTCTTATTACAAAATGCTATTAGGATCTGCAGGCATCTTTTAGAGAATGCCTCTAATGAAAATCACGTATTGTTTTCTTATAGTTTATGCCTTTGCCTAAAATGCATTATGACTTCCACGGGAACAACTATAAGCTTCTCGGGGCAGAAAATACAGTTTCTGTATGAATTTCCCGACTTACGTGTATCAGTGTACACTTGTTCCCTAGATATAGCCTTAAAATAACTTACTATCGCTAGTGTGCGCTTTTCCCTAACGCATTACGACCACAATGCGGACGACTATAAGCAGGTTCTCTCTGGCCAGGAGTTACAGACCAGTTTGCAGTATGAATTTCCACATAAACAATTGTAAGCAGTTATTTCACGACCTGGAAGATATGGTCTGCAGTATTATTTCCAATACACCATGCTTTTAGCGCTTCAAGATCCATACATACTCTTAGAAGATACTCTGAAAATCACCTGCTACACGCACAGTTTGCGTATTCACCTTAAAGCCATTTGACTTCCATGCAATGCA
>NZ_JAHLEX010000037.1 GCF_023476575.1 Anaplasma phagocytophilum
ACTAACTGCAAGAGCCTGCTGTTTCTATGTATTCCAGGAAATACAGATTGATCTGCTAGAGATAGAAGAAAATAAGAACTTCTGTCAGTCTTGAAAGCAGCGAGAACATCCCGCTCGAAGCATCGTACACCTACTCCGATTTTTATACTACTCAGCCTGATACAAGGATTACGTCAGGTATCCTAGCACATCATTTTTGTTCAACCGCTTCATTCTGAAGCTTAGACATAAAAAAGAGCAATTCCCATATAACTTCTATCTTTTAAAAGCTGTTAGTGATAGTACTCCACAACCTGCTACGCCGTATTATACAACAAGTGAAGGTGTTTACATTATAGCAGTATCATGCTCTAGCTATAGCACTTGAAAATGGAAATAAGCATGAAGATATTCTCTCAATTCAAGCACTATATCTCAAGTCATAAACGCGATGATAAGGTGCGTATAAAGTATAATGCGCCGCAAGACATGGTAACTTAACGTCATATGCTGCTGGAGATATACAACGTGTCATGCTTGAAATGGATAATAAATTCCGAAACAAAGCAATATAACCGACTGCTCTCTTCTCTAATAACTAAGGATGTTGCTGCGCTTCAATAGCTCATCAACTTGGAAAGCACCATAAACACGGAACAAAAGTTGAGGGAATTTATGAAGGATGCACACATTAGTCACGGGCATAAATCTTGACTTTACAGACGCAGTACACAAAATTTCTACACTTTTTCATACTAAACGGCATTTCCGTATGTAATTAAAGAAAAGCCCGCAAGAGCTCTTTCATATTTGCTCTACTGCAGTAATAATGTTTAGGATCAAAGGACTAAATATACCTATTATGTATAGAAAACCAACAGGACACAACGCACGACAAAATCGCACGCGTGATAACGTAGTTCAAATAACACATCCATGTGCGAAAAAAAACAGCACTACATGGAGTTAGAGATCTAACCAAGCCCCCCTCTTGGAGATACAAGCATTGCTATACACATCTGCTCCCTCAAAAATAGCATAACTGTGGCACGACCTAGCACATATCACAAACATGCAAGAATAAGTACACACCATATGCAAGCACTACAATCTGGATATCAAAGCCTTATAACAAACACTAAAATAAATACCTAATGAGCAAGAACCAGATAATAGGAGAGCTCGAAAAAACAAAAACACATCATGTAAAGGAGCGCCAAGTACTTACAGTGACTCTACAGTGAAGCCCGATACCCTAAACTATACTACATCGCAACCCTTACTCAAGTAGTTGGCTGCAGCAGCGCCTCCTCCTACACGGACGTCACTAACATTACCCCCCACAGCTTCATGAATCAATTGGGAAGCATCATCTACAAGCTCAATCCCATTACCATCTCGCACGAAAGATATGCCCGTCAAATGCACTACTCCTTCTGCAGAAAAACACTCACCCTCATGATCCCAACCTGAAACAAACATAGCAATATCCCGATATCCAGGACGATCAAAAGGAAACCCAGGCCCCATCATGGACGCAATAGGATCAATGAACAGCCTCTTATCTTCTTTTAAAGCTTCCTTAACACAATCCAAAAACCTCCTACGATCACCAACGAGCAATTTATCACAAGTCCGCTCTATAATATCCAAAACACCCCATCTATCCTGATCCTGTGATAAAAACATAAACTTCCTAGAACACAGAAACTTTTTCGATAGCGCAGCAGAAGAACCATCCCCTGAAAATGCTGCAGAAACATACGAATCAACATATGCAAGCAATAATTCAGGATGACCGGCCTTTCCTAAAAGTTCAGCCACGTGCAGGAAGGAAGACCTTGTATTTAACTTTACATCATACCTGAGCAGCAAACTACTAAATCCAAAACCGCTACCACTTTCAGTTATAGTAAGCCTATGAACTGGAAGAGCATTCACCGTAGAAGATATAGCTTTAAACATCTGCATATCTTCTTTAGAAGCCTTTAACCCTAATAAAATACAATTTCCTTGAGGAACTCCATCCCGACTCTCAACGAAAGTAACTTCATACTTCTCAATAGGCACTATTGAATTATTTATGTACAACTGATTATCACGAAAACTTATAGCATCTTCGCCCGCAACACTCCCAGCAGTCTCAAATAAATCGTTATCCTTGATCTTTAAACACAAATACAACTCCGCTTTCTGCTGCACTTCAACTTCCCAAATAGAACACAGTAAGTACAGCACATACGGTATGAGCAACGCAGAAATAATGACCATGATCGACCCTACTATAGCCATTATGGAATCCTCCATCCCGTACATAATAAAAAGGAAAATAGCCGCACAGAGCATCAGTATGCTGATAAAGAAAACCGCCACCAAAACATATTTCAACATCCTTCTGCACACAGGAGAATACCCAGCCAACCCTAATTCATCACCCTCACAACCACCAGCGTCACTAAGATCATCAAGCCCAACATCAGTATCGCTATCTAAACAATGCGCAGTAGGCAATAAACGCCCTCCGTAACCTAGAACACGCACACTATGGACGCTGCTATTTATTTCCATACTAGCACCCAGATCCACATTAATAGACCCTCCCTGCACTAAAGCAGCAGAACCATAAATCATCAGAAAATCCCTTAGGCAGAATCTTGCGAAGCGCCTCATTGCCGTAACAGGACTCTTCCACTTCATCAGAGTTGCACGAACTCCCCTAACCTGTTCAGCACCACCAATAGCAGAAACGAGATAAAACCTCTCGAATTTTTCAAGAAGCCCCATGAATACCGGACCTAACCTCCTTTCTTTCCTCAAAAAAGCGTCCGTTTTATTCTTAACATCACATAAAAGCGGGTAACCACCCGGAGCAACAACACGACGACTAGGCATATCCTTACGCGACATCACCCTAAAAGGAGACCTCAACTTCTTAGCTATCTTGTTATATTTTTGACAATGACGCTCAAAATCCTCATCTCCTTCCAAAAGATCCATCAAATCTCCAGGAAGCGGAGTTCCAGAGAAACAGCAAATTATCGCCAATATTTCTTTTGCCTCAACAGCTAGCGACGAAAGCCCATTTTCAACACACCTTATATCACGGAATATGCACTCCAATAACTCCTCAGCAGAAGCGTAAGAAGCACAACTATCAACTAAAGAGGCAACGCGTGCATTTGAAAACGCACGCACCGCTGCCACGTCATCTTTCAATACATCTTGCCTAACAGTATTGTCTAACCGCCTAATAGCATGGAAAATCGCAGAAAAAAACGTACGAAATCCCTTCTCTCTCATACAAGGAATAATGGCAATGCACGAGTGCACTGCACTAAGAAAACCCGCTGCTGCTTCATCATGCAACAAGGCACTTCCGTCCATGAAGCGCACGAAAAACTCAGGAAAAACCCTAAGTTTCTCACCATGCACACCCTGCTCCAAGCACCCAGCACTGATTATACGGTGCATGTAGAACAAAAGATACGATCTGATAAAGCCATCACATGCATTAGCAATGGCATGACTTAGACTACGCGCTCGACCAAAAGCAGGAGCTCTAGAAGAAATGCGCCCAAAACCAAGCCCACCACAAGACAATGCATCTTTGACAAAGCACATAACACGCTTAAGGCCACAGGCATCATTGCAGCTCAGCCGTATTTTCCCTCGTACACTTCCATTCCAAATGCTCACGTCATAGAATCTGACAACATCAGAATACCTAGCACACAAGTTAGCCAGTAAAGGATCTACGTTTACATCTAACACCATGTAAGGAGATTCGGCAACAAAATCACCCCAATTACCCGGCTCTACAAAAAACGCATCAGATACACGGAAGGTAAAATCACTACATAACCTCAGAAGACCATTTTCTGAAAGATGCGTCTCAGAGAGCAGATTACGCTGCAATGCAGGATGCAACGAAAAAATTTCCGGCAAAGAAGCATGATCCCCTCTGTTACTGTCATCGCTTCGCAAACTGAAAAACAACTTAGCCATAGCACACACACTATAATATCTAAATACAGATTCACCCGCTCTTTAGCAGGCACATACACGTAAGAACTGGTGATTCTCAATCATGCAGCCACCTTCATGCATATGGTAACAGAACGCCATAAATCGCAAACTATATACCAACACCAGCAACGGATCTTCCAAAGCCCACACACCACACACACCCTACCTCTAACTAGGAATCTACAACTCGACCCATAAGACAGAGCTGTTGAATTGTATCACGCTCATACAATTCTTGCTATTGTAAATTAAGAATTTCCAGGACAGTTCTTAATGCTCTTATGAACATAACACTCCACAAATCTAGCTATAAAAGCTCGTTTTTTCATTGCTAAGCAACAAAGTTACATAACAAAATTAAAGAGATAATTTCTTTAAAAGCCGAGTTATACTTATTATGCACACCAGAATACATACCTTAAATGCCATATCTTACATATGTGGCACTTGTCAATTCGCACTAGCAGCTTTTCAATATAGGAAGATGGATACCATCATAGAGTCTTTTGTAGAGCGCAGAATACATGATCATAAAATGAGTATACGCAAGAGCATAGCGGTCGAGATAAAAGACATCCTATACATAGTGAACGAACAAATTTCCATATACTCCAAAAATTTATTATTCTTCACTATCACATGTCACCATCATACTTTTAATGCTGTACAATGTAATGTATGTTTCTCCGCACTGCGTAGATACCTTAACCACATAGGAACGACTCTACGCTAACATAAACAGGTAATAAGTACATACAACATGCCTAAGTGCTATAATCCGCATTTATACCAGATTATGATGCATTCTGTTTGGCTCTGTGAGCATAGGCGCGCAGTGAAAATCTCCTGCATGCCTATGAAGTACTACATATAAAACAGCCAAAAATTGCGCTATTCCCATCTCAATAACCTATATGTGTACTAAATTACGCATGCTATTTGGCACTTTATAAGCACAACAACAGCGCATTATACACTGGATAGAACCCCCTAAATAATACCTATGAGATATAGTGCTCATTTACGTATGCAAGAGCCGCCACAACTGCCGTATCAACTCTGAAAATCCTATGCCCCAAAGACATCTTTTCACAAAAACTCTCCGCACAGACAAGCTCTCTCTCGGAAAAACCACCTTCTGGACCAATTATGATTCCCAAGTTCTCCTTACCACACAGCACCTCGGCAGGCATTCTTCCTTTGCCCGTTTCATCACACAGTACCAATTCCTTACCAAGGTTATTGAGACGCGCAAATTCCATGACCGATGCAATCTCCGGAATATCGTGCCTTTTACATTGCTCAGCGGCCTCTAATGCCCATTGGCGACACTTTTGCACATTTATATCACTAACTACAGAATATTCTGTACGAATAGGCTGAATTTGCGTTACTCCCATCTCTGTTGCTTGTCGTACAACACTACGCATGGTATCCTGCTTCACAAGCGCAATGCAAAGCATAAGATCCCTGCTCTTTACATACTCACTAACCAAGTATTCAACCCGCACCTTCACTTCCTTACGAGATATTTCCGAAATAGTAGAGAACCAATCTCCTGTTACACCGTCAAAGAGTACAACAGCATCTGATATCCTCGCTCTCATCACGTCCCTTATGTAATGAGCTTGATCAGAACGCAAGACGACCTTTTCACCCTTATTCAGTGCGCTATCGCTGTAATATAGCCTGATTTTTACGGGCTTCTTTTTGAAAACCATAAAGTATTATTTCTCTTCTAGAAACTACTAAAGCTCATTTACCGCTTTTAATACAGTATCAACATGATCATGTACTTTAACGTTCCTCCATATCCTCTTGAGAATACCGCATTTATCGATCAGAAAAGTTGATCGTTCAATGCCCATATAACACTTCCCAAACATGCTCTTTTCTACCCATACGCCATATGCTTTTGCCAAAATAGCTTCTTCATCAGCAATAAGCTCAAAAGGCAACTGGTACTTTTTTTTGAAATTTTCGTGTGAGGTTATGCTATCCCGAGACACCCCTACAACAGCAGTATTTAAATTTGCAAACTTGTCATTAGCATCACGAAAGTCCTCAGCCTCTTTTGTGCACCCTGGAGTATCATCTTTCGGGTAAAAATACAGCACTACGTTCTTATTCCCATAATAAGATGCCAAAATAGGAAACACTATTCCTTCTTCCTCTTTGAACCCCGGCGCCTTATCCCCTTCTCTAACTACCATAATTACCTCTAAACTATAATTCACAAGCCGATGATACACGTACTCTGAAACATTCACAAACTAATCACCAGAAATTTTGGCAACACAAATTTTCAGCAAGCAATGCAAATCGCATCAGTAACAACTAGAACACTAGTTATCAATGCATAAATTGCAAAAAAAGAGTTCTTCTTTCTTCTTGTGAAATCTACGCATTATCAGCTGTTTAAAAACTGAACTAGTGATACCAATTTAACAATTGCTAAAACGCCGGACTTTACTTTCCCTGAAGTTTATACCCAGCACTAGATATCCACTTCATGTTTATCCATTGAAGATTCCAATTAAAATGCCCCGGAAGAGAAAGGCCGAATAAAACAGCAATTTGGATGTATCACCATATGTTATAGTAATCTCATTTCCCCCTCCATAGGAAAAATCTATTTTCAATGGCTGAAAAAAATAATATGCTTTCCTCCTCATGGTCTTTAGTGAGGAAAGAAGTGAAGTATTATCCCAAGGTTAGTGGAAATCCTGAATTTGCCTCAATTGAGCGGGACATTCTCGAATATTGGGATAGAAATAAAATATTTGAGAAATCAGTCGAGAATAAACCAAAAACTAGGCGTTTTGTATTCTATGATGGCCCTCCTTTCGCTAATGGCTTACCTCACTATGGGCATCTCTTAACCGGCTTTATTAAAGATGCAGTTGCTCGCTATAAGAGCATGAGAGGATTTCGAGTTGATAGAAGGTTTGGGTGGGACTGCCACGGCTTACCAGTCGAAATGCTAAGCGAAAAAGAGCTTAATGTTTCTGGAAGAACAAAAATCGAAGAATTTGGCATTGAAAAATTTAATGCCCACTGTCGTAACTCGATCATGAGGTTTACCCAAAAATGGAAGGATTACGTAACTAGACAAGCCCGATGGGTAGACTTTGATAATGGCTACAAAACCATGGATAAAGACTTCATGGAATCAGTCATGTGGGCGTTTTACAAACTTTGGGATAAGGGACTTGTATATGAATCCCTCAGGGTAGTGCCCTATAGTTGGGCCTGTCAGACTCCGTTGTCAAATTTTGAAACGAAACTAGACAATGCATACCGTGAAAAGGTTAGTAAAACAGTAGTAGCTAAATTTGAACTGCGAGATAAACCATCATTTATACCTCCTCATATTGAATCATGTAAAATCCTCGCATGGACTACAACCCCATGGACTTTGGTTGCAAATTTCGCATTAGCTGTCAATCCAGAAATGTCTTATATTGCTGCTTCTCTTGAAAAAGAAATGTTGATATTCTCCGAGGGGTATATAGAACACTTTCAGCATTACTGTAAGAGAGCTAATCAAGAATACACTGAAGTTTGTAGGCTAAGTGGACAAGATCTTGTGTCACTTACGTACAATCCTCTTTTTCCTTACTTTGCAGATCAGAAAAATGCATTCAGAATACTGAGTGCAGATTTCGTTACAGAAGGTACTGGAACAGGCATAGTTCATATTGCACCTGGATTTGGGGAAGACGACTTTATATTGTGCCAAAAGTACGGCGTCCCAAGCGTAGATGGCAATGTCTCACAACTCTTATCTATAATATGTCCTATAGATGACGCAGGTATGTATACTGCAGCTATATCAGACTTTGCGGGATATCACGTGTTCGACGCAACTGATAAGGTTATTATGCATCTTAAGGAACGTGGTTCGTGGCTGGAGACAAGTACATATACACATAGCTATCCCCACTGTTGGAGGACAGATACCCCGCTCATATATCGCGCAATGCCATCGTGGTACATTGAAGTTACTAAGCTGAAAGAGCGCATGATGCAGCTCAATAAAGGGGTCAATTGGATACCTGATAACGTTAGAGATGGTCAGTTTGGAAAGTGGTTAGAAGGGATCAGGGATTGGTCTATTTCTAGAAATAGGTTCTGGGGCGCTCCTGTACCTGTATGGAAGAGTGATGATCCAAAATACCCAAGAATTGACGTATATGGCTCCATCAAAAAAGTACTCCTTGATGTACGGGCTCTAGAAGAAGACTTTGGTCCAATAGATGACTTGCATCGTCCTTATATAGACGATTTGGTACGCCCCAATCCTGATGATCCTTCTGGCAAGTCTATGATGAGAAGAGTACCTGATGTATTAGATTGCTGGTTTGAATCAGGGTCAATGCCTTTTGCGCAGGTGCATTACCCTTTTGAAAACAAGGAACTGTTTGAAGAAAATTTCCCTGCTGATTTCATAACTGAGTATATCGCGCAAACCAGAGGGTGGTTCTATACATTGTTTGTTCTCTCAACAGGTATATTTGATAAACACCCATTTGAGAGTTGTATATGTCATGGAGTGATACTGGATGTACAAGGGCAAAAGCTATCAAAGAGGTTAAATAACTACCTTGACCCTATGGAAGTATTCGAAAGGTTTGGTGCTGATTCCCTGCGGTTCATGTTGCTTTCTAGCTCCGTATCAACTGGAGGTGACCTACTGCTAGATCAAGATGGTCAAGTGATCCGTGATGTGCTGAAAAACGTTGTTAAGCCAATATGGAATAGTTACAGCTTCTTCACGGTATATGCAAATGCAGACAAGATACGTGCGCGTGTGCTTGATAGCTTCGACGGCTTAAGTAACATCATGGATAAGTACATCCTTCATGAATGTATGCGTCTGGTGCAGAGCGTGCTGAGTGCTATGGAGTCTATTGAAGAGCACGATCCTTACGACATAAAGCTTGCATGCACTGCTATAGTGCAATTCTCTGACAAGTTAAATAACTGGTATATTCGCCGCTGTCGCGAAAGATTTTGGGCTACTGAAAAAACACAAGATAAATTCGATGCGTACAACACGTTGTATACAGTGTTGTATTACTTTAGCAGAGTTATTGCTCCTTTCTTGCCGTTAACATCAGAGGCTATTTGGTTAGGGTTGGATTTTCAACAGGAAGAATCTGTGCATCTGTCAGATTTTCCTAGTCCAAATGCTTTGCGAGTTGAGGAAGAGCATGTCAAAAACGCTGAGAATATGCAGCTTGTGATGGATATATGTAGCCATGCTTTGTCTTTGAGAAACACTCACAATCTAAGAATTAGACAGCCTCTTAGCAGCATGAAAATACATGTCTATAATTGTACTACATTGTCTTCTCTTCCTACAGAATACAGAAATGTGATCTTGAGTGAGCTAAACATCAAGGAACTTGTGATGTGCGATAATGTTCAAGATGTTGCATTTTTTGACCTAAAGCTCAACTTCCCAGTACTTGGTAAAAGGATTCCTGGGAAAATAAAGGAGATCATTCCTCTAGTAAAGGCTGGAATATGGGAAATGCTTTCTAGTGATGAATTGTTATTAGGAAGTGCAAAAAATGAACAGCACGTCTTTCGTGCTGATGAGTTTTCCATGAGCCTGAAGGTACACAATGAATACTCATGCCCTATTATCTCTAATGGACAGACTATTGGTGTTGTAACTATAAACCCTACACTTACTAAAGATCTAGTCCTTGAAGGAATTGCTCGAGACATAGTGAGATTCATTCAACAGGGCCGGAAACAATGCAACTTAGACATGTTGAGTCTTGCTAAAGTGCGCGTATATACAAGCGATAGTGAGGCATATGAAGCCATTTTAAAGTGGGAAGACTTTATAAAGAAGCAAACGCTACTGAGCTCTTTAGAATACTCCTTAAGAGACAGTATTACAGATGCAAAAGTAGAAGGATATACTCAAGTAATAGATGAGCAGGATCTCAGTATATTCTTACAGGTTTAGTCTAAAACTCTGCCTGGAGAAATGGAGTAGCGCGCTTTCTACGGCGTGATGGCATTATTCTCAACTTATCTAGTTGCTGGGTGCGATGCTCTTAACCTGAGGCATAACCGCTATGCACATTATAAAGCATTGCACAAACTTACACGATCGATACAGTGCGCAATTGACTTACAATGCCGTAGTATAAACTTTATAAGATACCCGTAGTATAAACTTTATAAGATACGGATTTGTATATTATGCTTTAGCTACTTATTCATACCTCGACCCCTTATTAGTTGCATATCATAAAATCAGCCCTTGATTTGAAGCGCTTACGTGTAGCACGACCATAAAATTCTATGGCCATT
>NZ_JAHLEX010000038.1 GCF_023476575.1 Anaplasma phagocytophilum
ACTTTCTCTGCCACTGTAAGTTCATACACCTGTCCTGTCACAGCACACTCCAGCAAAGCCAGCTCGACAAACTTATCAGTCAACTCTTCTGGCGAAGGAAACTTCGATTGTTCCTGAGTTGAAAAAATTGCCGCGTGTATACCACTATCAACTTGTCCAGGATATACCATATTAACACATAACTTACTATGCTTCGTCTCAGCTGCATATACCTGAACCAGAGCTTCCAGCGCAACTTTACTCGTCGCATAAGGCGCAAAATACGAGTAATTTGGTAGCGTCCTCGTAGCTTCTGAAGTCACAAAAATAGCCCTTCCAGCTGCTGATTGCTTCAACAGCGCGTCAAAATGCTTAATAAGATACCAATTTGCGTTCAGGTTTACACCTATCACTTCCTTCCACTTGACGGGGTCACACTCCTGCACAGGAGCTAAATTCCCCAACACAGCTGCGGTGGATACAAGAACATCAAGCAAGCCATACTTATTCTCGATGGAGAGAGCTAAATTTCCAACACTCTCGTAATCATGTAGGTCTATTGGAGCCAATACAACATCACCACCCAAGCCCTGTATGCTATCATACAAAGCCTTCATCTTACTAACGTTTCGAGATGCGAGTACAACACTCGCCCCTTCTGCAGCATACCTCTTCGCGACAGCCGAACCTATACTACCTGAAGCACCCGTAATTAACGCTACCCTACCACGTAAGAGACCATCCATAATCCAGTCTCACGTTACACCAACACAAGTCTGCATGGTACTTCTTATAGTAGACATTGACAAGCAAAATAGTTCTTTCAACCACAACCACGTAAATCAATTCTACTTAGGGAAGTGTGTTTTGTAATGCATACATTACGGACGGTACCAATTTTTAATTTGATTTACTATTTATTTTTTGCCAATGAATACATACCTACTATGTATGAGATTCTTTAGAGCAGGAGATTCACGTATATGGACTTGAACAAGTTTACTGAAAAGGCAAGAAGTTTCGTGATGCAGGCACAGGTATTTGCCATATCTTCAGGACATCAGTTTCTTTTGCCTGAACACCTACTGAAGGTAATGTTAGATGAAAAAGGTAGTTTGACGGAAAACCTTATATCTATGTCATCCTGCAATGCCGGTATAAACGAGATTCGCGATGCACTCGCGCAACATCTGAGCAAATTGACAGTAGTTAGCGGATCCGGTAGCGGGCAGCTAAATCTCTCGAGAGAATTGGCTCAGGTTCTGGAAGAAGCTAGCAACATTGCTCAAAGAAACGGTGATGCGTACATTTCTGCTGAAAGATTGTTACAAGCACTAGTAGTGGTTAACAGCAACGTTTCAAGAGTTCTGATAAATGCTGGAGTTACCGCTACAAAGCTCAATACTTTAATAGAAAAAATGCGCGAAGGAACCAAAGCGGATAGCGAAACTGCTGAACAAAAATTCGATGCTCTGAGAAAATTTACGCAAGATCTTACGGAGCTCGCTACTGAAGGTAAAATGGATCCTGTAATCGGTAGAAGTGATGAAACTAGACGCCTTATTCAAGTGCTCTCACGTAGAACAAAAAACAATCCTGCCCTTATAGGTGAACCTGGAGTCGGTAAGAGTGCTATCGTAGAAGGGTTAGTGCAATCAATAGTTTCCGGAAATGTTCCCCTAGGGCTGCAGGGCGCCAAGGTACTATCGCTAGATTTAGCTGCATTGGTTGCAGGCACTAAGTATCGTGGTGAATTTGAAGAGCGTCTCAAAGCCGTACTATCCAAAATTATCCTGTCTAGCGGTAAAATCATACTGTTTATAGATGAGTTACACATGCTGGTAGGCGCTGGATCTACCGGCGACTCCATGGATGCCTCTAACATACTGAAACCAGTCCTTGCGCGGGGTGAACTACGCTGTATCGGTGCAACAACTCTAGATGAGTATAGAGAACATATAGAGAAAGATCCTGCCCTCGCTAGGAGGTTTCAACCAGTATTTGTGGCAGAACCTAGTATTAACGATACTATCTCAATATTAAGAGGAATTAAGGAAAAATATGAGCTGCACCACGGTATTAGAATCACTGACAGCGCTATAGTAGCGGCAGCAAACTTATCCAGCAGATACATACCTGACAGATTTTTACCAGATAAGGCAATTGACTTAATAGATGAAGCGGCAAGTAGAGCAAGGATTGAAATTGATAGCAAACCAGAAATAATAGACAGTATTGATCGTCAGGTAATGCAGTTAAAAATAGAGTCTGAGGCACTAAAAAATGAGAATACTGAAGCATCAAAGCAGCGCTTAGAGGAAATTAGCAGGGAATTGCAGAGCTTGAGTTCTGAGGCGGCTGATTTAAATAGCCAATGGCAGGCTGAAAAGGCAAAGATCGCAAAAATGCATGAATTAACGGAATCCCTAGATAGTGCCCGTATAGAATTAGAGCAATCACAAAGAATGGGTAACCTTTCAAGGGCCGGAGAACTAATGTACGGCATCATTCCATCTTTAGAAACAGAATTGAAGAAATATGAGGAGATAGCGGGCTCGCTACTAAGAAAGGAAATAAAAGCAAATGATATAGCTGCAATCGTAGAAAGGTGGACTGGTATTCCAGTGGATAGCGTTATGAATAGTGAAAAGGAAAAGCTATTACACATGGAAGAAGAGCTTAAGAAGACCGTTATAGGGCAGGATAGTGCTGTAGCAGCTGTGAGTAACGCAGTTCGGAGATCACGTGCTGGCGTGCAAGATGCTCAAAGACCTATGGGTTCCTTCTTATTTTTGGGCCCTACTGGCGTGGGAAAAACAGAACTCACTAAAGCTCTAAGCAAGTTCCTCTTCGACTCAAGTTCTGCTCTACTGCGCTTCGATATGTCGGAGTTTATGGAAAAACATTCTGTGGCAAAACTGATAGGAGCGCCTCCTGGATACGTAGGATATGAACAAGGTGGACTACTAACTGAAGCTGTTCGTAGGAGACCATATCAGGTAATATTGTTCGATGAAATAGAAAAAGCCCATGCAGATATCTTCAATTTGCTCTTACAAGTTCTCGACGAAGGAAGATTGACGGACAGCCGCGGTAATTTAGTAAATTTCAAAAATACGATACTTGTGCTCACGTCAAACATAGGGCAAGACATCCTAATAAATAGCACGGAAGATAGTAACGATCCTGTAGTAAGGAAAACTGTATTAGAAATGCTAAGCCTATCTTTCCGTCCGGAATTTCTGAATCGGCTTGATGAGATCATGATATTCAATAGACTGACTCAGAAACATATAGAGCACATTGTGGATGTACAGATATCGAATCTACAAAAAATTATCAGCGATAAGGGCATTACAATTTCTTTGCATCAAGGAGCAAAATCGTGGCTGGTTAAGCATGGTTATGATGTAGCATATGGGGCACGCCTATTAAAACGCCTAATACAGCAACACATTCAAAATCAACTTGCATGCTTGTTGCTGGGAGACAAAATAAAAGAGGGTAGCAAGCTTGTTGTATTTGAGGAAAATAATTCTCTAGTTATCAAAGAAGCTACATGACAAAATGTCGTAACATTGCTACAAAGTGAGAAATATGCGTCATGGGGAGGATTACAATACTGAAAAATGGTTACATTAAGCCGCAGCGTTTGTCACTGTGTTCAGATTGTCATTCCTTCCTTCCATGCATTCCAGCATAGACATCTCTAAAAATGTTCCTACATCATCTTCAACGTTATCATAAACCTTGCAACTGCTTCGTGCGTCTTCTTTAAAAATTAAAGAAATAACACGAGAAGCTACGAAATTAAATATGCTAAAATTAGAAAGTTGATCTTTTAAAAACTCATTATTCAGCACAACGTCTTCCAATTTTTCTCCCCGTGATTTGCATACCTTTCTAGTGTGATATAAGTCCCAGCCAGCAGCAATGACCAAGACCAAGATTGATACCATACATCCCAGAGGGACGCACAATGTAGGAGGGCAGAGATTCGCTACAGCTGGTATTTGCAATATCCCACAAAAAACTAACGAAAACAGAATGAAATTCTCTAGAAATACCTCGAGATAAACCCCTGTGCGCTGTAATACTGCTGCTACCCTTCTTCGCCCCTGCATATTACTTGCAATATATAGAAATGGTATGGGCAGAATCAAAAATGCTTGCATTACCCTGTGTATAACATCAATAACAAAATCGTACCTGTTATACTCACACCCACGTTCTTTCCGCGTGGCCCTAATACGGAATAAATCACACACAAAGTACAAACCAAGTGTTGGTAACCCAAATTTCAACACCGAGCGTGCTACTTCATCTGGCACTTCTTCTGTAGCGCATGCATAAGTATTGTTACTGATCTCGTAGTAGCAAAATACTCCCGTAAGCATAACTATAAAAGCCGAAATCAGCACACCATTAAGCAGTGCCGTACTAGCAGCATCTGCATATAGTTTTATGAGAGCAATGTTTATAGAGCACTTACCCAAAATAAACGTTATAGTGGCTATGATAACGGTGTTTATTAATAAAACATGCGCCGTAACGCCCAACACCCTGCAAACTGACAATGCCACTCTTTTTTTCTGCTGCAGGAAAAAATCACAAAGCAATCCAAAACATGCCGGAAGCATCAATAAGTATGATGTACTGTATAGGTATATATCAAGCACTAAATCTACACCGCAATTCCTCTTACTCTTGACGCTCTCATGTGTAAAAAGTGGTCCGTAATCCCCGGTATAACACAGCAAAACCGGCACACCATGGGTTACATCAGTGAGGTAGCTACGCTCCAATAACGCATCTATAAGACTACACCCCGTAGTCTTCACTATGCTACATATGCGCGCATACCTCACTATAATCACCAGCAAAAATGCTGGCAGTGCACACATAACTGCCAAGAGAAGAACTGCTAAATCTTTGTGACGAACGAAAAAACCATCCAAAAGACTAGGGTGCCCTCGCAACAGAAAAAGTACAACCTGCGTAGAGACAAGAGTGAAACTCAATAGGCAGTGTGAATACAAAAATAGCTCCATGCTTATTGCAGCACCGCGTCTATATCCTCTTTTATAGAGTTCTTTTGACACGTAGTATGGTAGCACAGGCACCACACATAGAACCGATGTACAAAGAATATAGCAGACGTATATTCGGTTTCTCAAATCATAGGTTTCCTCATCAAGACGGAAAGTTTTGTCTTTTCTTGCGGAATAAACCCTCACCGTACGAGTCTTTGACTTGCCCTTTCCAGCACAATTCGTCTTTTCATGAGAAAACCCCACGGCATTACCTATATATGCAATAAATCACACACAAAACCCAAAATATCACTAGACATTCACTAACAAAATCGACAATGTGCACAAACGCTCTGACAACCTACTGTACTCTTTTACTTAAGAAAACAAACTACAAAAACGTCTTACTACAAGTAACGATACGCCAAACAGGCACCAGCAGGTATGATAGCATTCAAAAAGCAGAAGCACCAAACTACACTCAGCAAAACGCGAGGATACCGCTCAACAGCCCCCACGTGATGCTGCAGTCCAAAAATATTTTTTTCTTGACAGATTATGCCCTAAAGAGACCAGCTCTCATCTTCCAGTCAATAGATATCCCTGTAAAGTAGGTGCTTGCCTCTTCACGAACTGCGGCAGCTTCCTTTTCCTCACCAGTGCACAGATCAAGCACATAACAGCCCGCAGCAATAAGTGCAGTAGGTACCCCAAACAGCAACTGCTGATCCATCCTTGCTAAAGAGGTCATGCTCATCGCACTGCGAATCTGCTCCCTAAACGTCATATTAAGCACAGAGTCATCACACCTGTCATACGTCTTTTCAGGGCTACGCCATAGCAACTTTGCACTATACCGAAGAGGCAGACCATCCTTGAGGCGGTAAACCGAAGAAAAATAGTGGTATACAACAGAGCATAACAAAAAGACAGCAGCTGGTAGTAACGCATATAGAAACGCTGCCTTCAGTGGCATAGCAACAGGAGATACAACCGCCGTTACCGCGCGGAGCACCAATGCAAAAAATATCACGTTACTCAGGAACGTATGCATGTAAACAAATACCTGACGTGCTGCAGGACCTACGAGACGATGTAGCTTGCCGGTGCGGACACGCTCACCTTCCTTCCACCTACGTCTTGATACTACCTTAGCCCACGCATACTGCGACGCATGAGCCAGCGGTAGAGAAAGCACGTATAGCAAAATAACCGGCGATAACAAAAGCAGCAACAAAGCCCCTGTGACCCTGACATACCACGAGAAAGCAATAAACCCAGAGGTAGTCACCTTTTTTGCGGGAGACATAGCCGATCTGCCACAACACAGATCTCCAACCGTATCCTTGACAGCTTTCTTCACAGAAGAGATAGCCGACCTACCACGATAACCAGTATCAGCTGTTTTCCCGGCAACTTTCTTCCCACGGCCACGCAACGGATTTTTGCCCATAAGCTAAACCCTGAACACACACTCATTGCTTTAAATATATACTTTTGCACAACCAAAATCAAATTCTGAATTGCACGCTAAAACGTTCTGTTCTGGAAAACTAGGCTAGAGGTCACTGTAAAAGCTCTTACGTTTTTTATCTACTCGTACGGAGTACTTGTATCATCTGCAAACGTGAGATTAAATTCGTAAACAGGTACACCACCTTTTTTACCTGCATACCGCGCTGTTAGCAACCTTCTCATAGCACTTGGGATTCTGCTCAGATTAGAGAGCCCTTGATTGCCAATTCCCTCAAAAAACATATCGGCTTGAAATTCAGGAAATGCTGGATGTTTAATTAGAAAGTGTATTACAGGATCACTATCAGAGTTTCCCCCTGGTACTACCGTAATAAAGCCGAAATTGCCCAAGTTATCCGTTGTAGCTTTACCAGACCCAAGAAACCTCTCATCGTAACCTCGATACCCAGCATAAATACCCCGAGAATCAGCCTGCCAGATAAAAACATTCACATTGCTCAAAGGGGTACAGTGTGCATCAGTTACTCTGCCAACAAGATATATAACCTTTCCCCCTGCAACATCAGCACTGCCTACACGCCTTGCTAAATTGTTAGAAAGATTGAAAACATCCGGTCTGTGATTGTCTTTCGTATCATTAATACCAGGCGTCTCGACACAATTCACAAGCACAGAATCCACTGCTCCTGCGTGTGAAACAGACATCAACTGACTTGCTATAAGCACAAGTACTATTACAACGCACTGCTTCACTTTGCAAAACTGACCGTTCTTCAACCTTCTCTCCTGATTTGCCCTCCCTGCAGTAACACCATCTAGCACAGCTATAAACGGTATGCAAAACAAAGTTGGAAATATCAAGCCCATAATATTCGCAGGGTAAATTTTTTGATAAGCTTTTGATTAGGACGAACAATAGTGCAAATACAATGAATTTTACTCTCGATAACAGTTCCACAGCATACGTAATGCATCTTCATCCCTCTAGCCATTACAGAAGAACTTTGTCGAGTTGTGCACTTTAAAACAATCAACGGTTGTATATTGGCCTGTTACCCACCATCAAGCACTGGGTATTCCGTTATCTAGCAACACAGCAAACACAATGCATTACCGCCTTGATATAAATGCCAAATGGGATTAGTATTCAACAGCGTTTGTGCTTTAATGGTGGGTTGTATGGTCGGCATATCCTTCTTGAGCTTGGCTTCGGGTGTTTCTGCGCTGCTTAAAACAGCAGTAATTGTTGTGGGAGTTTTTGAGGGAAGCAATACGCTGGAAGATAACGGTGTACTACATGGTCCGGAGGTCAAGGCCATTCTCGAGGCTAAGGCTGCATCATCTTTCTCAGGAATTTTTGCAAGCACAATGCCTGTAGTGTTTACGCCAGAAAGCAGAGCAGTCCTCCTTGTAGGTCTGGGTAAAAAATCAGATACAATCTTGGAACACATGGCAATGGAGCTCGGAGGAGCAATTTATACACGTCTTGAAGAGATAAAAGCATCCAAGGCCGTAATTATAGCACCGCAGGATGTAGAGGCAAGGTTAGCGTATGGCGCCTTCTTGCGTAGTTTTATGTTTAACAAGTACTTTCACAGCAAGAAATCCGAGCACACTGCAAAAGTAGAAGAGTTAGCGGTAGCCGTAAATAAGGATCCAGTTACAATCAGCAAGGATTTTGAATTGTTGAAGGCAGAGGGAGAATCTATATTTTTCACTCGTTCCTTGATATCGGAACCAGCCAACGTTCTTTATCCTGAAGAGTATGCACAGAGGGTTCATGCCGAACTTACTCCCCTGGGCGTAGAAGTAGAAATATTGGATGAAGAGCGCATGCAGTCTGAAGGTATGATGGCTCTCCTAGGTGTAGGGCAAGGTAGTAGCAAGCGCTCCCAGCTGGTGGTAATGAAATGGAACGGTGCGCGCGATAATAGTGATACCCTAGCCTTTATCGGTAAAGGCGTTACGTTCGACACAGGAGGTGTATCCCTCAAGCCTTCCAAAGGTATGTGGGATATGAAGTATGATATGGGCGGTTCTGCGGTTGTAGTAGGGCTGATGCGCACGTTAGCTGCTAGAAAAGCCAATGTTAATGTTGTTGGGGTTATTGGACTTGTAGAAAATGCCGTAGACGGTAATGCGCAGCGTCCAGGAGATGTAGTAACCTCTATGTCTGGTCAGACTATAGAAGTTTTAAATACGGATGCCGAAGGTAGGTTAGTTCTTGCTGATGCGCTCTGGTATACTCAAAAGATGTTTGCTCCAAAGTTTATGGTCGATCTCGCTACCTTGACCGGAGCTATAGTAGTCGCTCTCGGAGAAGGACCATATGCTGGGCTTTTCTCTAATGATGATGCTCTTTCCAAACAATTGATAGATTCCGGAAATGAGGTCAATGAGAAGTTGTGGCGCATGCCTATGGGAGATGAATACGACAAAATGATCGATTCTTCTATTGCCGATGTAAAAAACATCTCAACGGCTGGGCACGGTGCTGATAGCATCACTGCAGCGCAGTTTTTGCAGCGCTTCGTAAATGGTGTACCTTGGGCTCATCTGGATATAGCAGGTGTTACATGGAGCGATACAGGGTCTAAAATTGCTGAAAAAGGAGCTACGGGCTATGGTGTGATGTTGCTGAATAGATTTATCCAGAAATATCATGAGGGAACTATTAATCAAAAATCTTCAGAAAAGTAACTTCTGTGAAGCGAGAACTGCGCATAGGTGTACTGATCTCTGGGAGAGGTTCCAACCTTGAAGCGCTAGCGAAGGCGTTTTCGACTGGTGGGTCGTCTGGTGCTATTATCTCGTGTGTTATTTCTAATAATGCCGAGGCACGCGGGCTATTGATAGCTCAGAGTTATGGGATCCCCACCTTTGTGGTTAGGCGTAGACCGCTGGATATAGAGCATATCAGTACGGTACTAAGAGAGCACAATGTAGACTTGGTTTGTCTTGCGGGCTTCATGAGCATACTTCCTGAAAAGTTTGTTACGGATTGGCATACCAAGATAATTAACATTCACCCTTCACTGCTCCCATCTTTTAAGGGGTTGAATGCTCAGGAACAAGCATATAGAGCAGGTGTGAAAATAGCAGGGTGTACCCTACATTATGTATATCCAGAACTTGATGCCGGACCGATAATAATGCAGGCTGCGGTACCTGTACTTAGAGAAGACACCGCTGAAAGTTTGGCAACTCGAATCTTGGCGGCTGAGCACGTGTGTTATCCCAAGGGAGTGGGTCTCATTGCGCAGGGTAAAATCGAGCTTTGTGATGATGGCACCGTGCAATGTGCGGGTGAAGATTATCTCTTCTTGTTTCAGGAAAATTTTTAACAAAAAGTTGTGAAGGAACTCTTCCTCAATATGCAGTAACCTCCTGTGAACGAAATCACACGATAAGTCTCACACAGAATAGAAGGGACTAAGCCAAGCGCATATAAGCCTTAAGTGCTTCAATAGGAATCTACCATTATCTCGTACCAGAGATAATAAACAAAGCGGAGGAAAGGATTTAACGAAGACCAAAAACGTGCCGTAACAGAACAATATTTGCATCGGACTAATAACAGTAAAGGACATAGAAAAGTTCAATAAGTTTCCAAATTCATGTAAGGATAAGAAAGCTCGCCTTCGAGTAGCCGCAGCAGTAGGAGCGGGGCCACGAGAAGGTATAAAA
>NZ_JAHLEX010000039.1 GCF_023476575.1 Anaplasma phagocytophilum
AGAATCATTTTTGGCAATTGAGTCTATCAGTCATCAAGTGCATTATTCATTTATCGCACTCCTTTACAGGAAAAACACATAGTAAACATCAGGTTGTTCGGTGGAATATATTTTCCTCAGCGTTCATTTGTTTTAATGACTCCCAAGTGAATGCATCATTTATCACAGAGGATCGTAAAAAGATTTTCGAGGAGGTGCATTCGATTTAGATCTTACGTAATAGGTGCATCACTGCACTTTAGGCCTGGATGTATTTTCTTTTCTGGAGTTTCTGTTCCGAATGCTTATCTGAGAATTATGATAGAATCTTACTCGCTGCCTTCAAGAATTTGCAGCAAAGTTTTAGCGACAAAATCACATTAATTCACAACACTGCAAAGAACTTCTCATATTGTAAGAAAGGTAACATCGCTGCACAGCTCCTGGCTCATCTTCTAAAGGCCATATTTTACAAAGTAAACTACACTTCAGTGCGGTAATTCATCGGTTATGTACAGTAGATAATTTTCTAGATTTCCCAATCATACTTTATATGGTATTCACATTGATTAAAGGACTCCTCACATATTTTTGTATATATTAGGTGAATTAGTATGAGGGTAGTTCTAAGGTGGCTAGTATATAGAGTCAGTAACGGTAATCGAATAGTATTTATCGATTTTTAGAGCAATAAAAACTCTTGAGTGGAAGGAGCATATCTCTATGCTTAACATTTAGACGCGTGACAAATGCTATCTGTCTTTGTATATACTTGTCTCACTTTGGATGTCTTATGAGAGTGACGTATCCTAATAAATATAAGCTTTTTAATTATTTACACCCATTTGGTAATGTGAGAGCGAGGATATAAAGTATGTAAGCTGTTGTTTTGAAAATATATGAGCGTACAATACTCCAATGTGTTTTTGTATTCCCTTTAGAAAAATTCTCTTCCATTTAGTAATATAAGTGCGAGTTTGTTAAGTACGTAACGCTATTGTTGTTCCAGACATTACAATATATCTGATATATGTATGTGCATACAGTGCTGCTATGCTGGCTGGGTTTTTGACCTAAGTTGGGTTAGGTTTTTTGCCAGAACGTGCTGAGGGGGATATAGTTCTTTCGATTGTTAAACGCGATGGAAGGCTTGTTTTCTTAATTAAATTTTTACTTGAAATCTTAATATTAACTCAGCAATCTTTGCTTTAAGTCATAGGTATGATATGTATAAGTAACCTACTGTATTTCACCATATATGTCTGCTACTCTGAGTGATTTTAAAAAATTTATGGATTTAGAGTAAAGTTGCTACTTTTGATGCATGCTTGTGCATCTAGATGCTTTGCTATTGCGTCGGGAAGCGAATTTTGCCCTTTTCTGCATAAGACCAGAAGGAGCAGCCCGCTCAGCCGCATCCTCCTTGACTTTAAGCAGAAGACTTATGTGAGCCTCACTCTGCGAATACAGGGCGTCTAGCACTACTAGTCTTCCTGGCAGTCCCTATTGAATCCTTTTCAGGCATCCTAGACTTGATGTAAGCATCAACTACTTGGTTAAGTTGATCCATATAATCCCTGAAAAAGTGATCTGCTTTTTCTATTATGCAATATTGCATATACTCACTTTTTATAGAAGCGCTTAGGCGCGCCGCAAGTTGAGACACTGCTGACTCTTCTGCAATGCTATCGTTATCGCCTTGAATTATCAGTCCTGGTACGGGACAAGGTGATAAGAAGGAAAAATCATATCTATTAGCTGGAGGTGATACTGCAACAAAGCCTTCAACCTCTGGGCGTCTCATCATAAGCTGCATTGCGACCCATGCACCAAACGAAAACCCAGCTACCCAAAATGAGGAAACCACGGGACTATTATTTTGTAACCAATCGGCAGCGGCTGCTGCGTCACTTAATTCTCCTACTCCCTTATCGAATACTCCGGCAGATTTTCCTATACCACGAAAGTTAATTCTTAACACGGAGAAGCCATTATTCGCAAACACCTTATAAAGGTTGTATACAATCTTGTTATCCATGCATCCGCCATATTGTGGATGTGGATGTAGTATTAATACGAGGGGGGCATCAGCATCTCTTCCTCCTGTATATCTTCCCTCTATCTTTCCAGCAGACCCATTGAAAAAAACTTCACGCATTTTCATTTACCCAGAACTTCAGTTATTCAACACCACACTATATATTAATAAGTAAAAACCTACTTGACATGAGGTATGTTATTCATTACCACTGTGCAACATGGGGATGCTAACCAAAAAGTTGCTGTATACCAAAGGTTTTTTTGACTTTGCTCTATACATGGAACTTCTAGAGTACATTTTTTATTATCTTGAATTATGAGGTTGTCGTGTTGATGACGACGCGTTTGCGTTATGCCGTTATGTTCATGGTTGGTTTAGTGCAAAAGGAGTGTTCTGGTTACGGCAAACCGAAACGTGCATCGGTGATAGCGGATTCGCAGTCGCTCTCTGAAGGATACTTAGAGCGCGTCATTTCACATCTTAAAAGCAGGGGATTAGTAAAACCAACTAGGGGGCCTGGAGGAGGGTACTCTCTAGGTATGTCACCAGATCGCATAACCTTGGATATGCTGTTAGATTCCGTGGGAGACAAAGTTAAAATGGTCAGATGTGATTCAGACGGGAATACTGGGTGTATATCTTCCTATGTGGGGAAGTGTAATAGTCACGACCTATGGGAAAGTATGGAAAAGTACATGATGCACTACTTTGCTAATACTACAATACTTGATGTGTTCAATAATACGCTTAAGGAATTGGGTGGTGGCGGAAATTATATTTATGCCGATGATAATGCCTCTTCAGAAGTGTGCCAGCAGGTTCGGCACAAGTTAGGTAATGCGCTATTATTTGGTAATTTCTATAATCCTTCAACAGTTTATGGCTTAGGACAAAAGGCTAGAAGTTTAGTGGAAGACGTGAGGCGAGTTGTTGTTGAAGCACTTGATGCTAGAGGTTATGAGGTGGTCTTTACTTCCTCTGGAACAGAAGCAAACAATCTCGTGTTTAATAGTATAAACGGCAGGCATATAATTTCAGCAATAGAGCATCCATCAGTGATGAATGCAGCAGTGGATCCGGTGTTGATATCGGTAACAGGAGATGGTGTTGTTTCTTTAGAATCGCTAGAGGAAGCTTTGAAGTCAGGCGATAGCAAAGGAAGCCTTATATCTGTTATGTTAGCTAACAACGAGATTGGTGTAATTCAGCCTCTGAAAGATGTTGTGAATATTGCACATAGATATGGCGCTGTTGTGCATACTGATGCTATCCAGGCGTGTGGGAAGATACCTATAAGCGTGTTGGATATCGGCGCAGATTTCGTAACTATTTCTTCCCATAAAGTTGGAGGAATTGTGGGTGCTGGTGCTTTGCTTTTCAACAGCAAAAAGGTGGGTATCGTTCCAATGTTACGCGGCGGTATGCAGGAGAAAGGGTTACGTGCTGGTACTGAGAACATTCCAGCAATTTACTCTTTGTCTATAGCGTTGGAAAATCTAAAAGATCGCCTGGAAAAGATGTCTAATGTTGCTAATATGCGTGATTTGCTTGAAGGGAGGATAAAGGAAATGGTTCCAGAATGCACAATTTGGGGTTCGGGAGCTGATAGGTTACCCAACACAACATGCATATCAATGCCGGGTGTGAGCAGCGAAACGCAACTTATAGGGTTTGATAGTAACGGTATAGCGGTTGGTGTAGGGGCGGCGTGCACTAGTGGGAAAATAGGAAAGTCAAAGGTATTAGAAGCACTGGGGGCAAGTGAAGACGGTGCTAAGAGTTCTATTAGGATAAGTTTAGGCCCTGAAGCGAGCAGTGATCAAATAAATAAAATTATCGAATGTTGGTATAAAATCTACAGTAATTTTCACTCGCTGAGTTGAGTTGTCCTGTAGGCAGTTGAAGGTGTACTATGAAAAATAATGAGGATAGGGGAGTAAAGCTTCCTGTATTTTTTGATTATCAGGCAACTACTAAGCTTGACGATAGGGTTCTTGAGGCGATGATCCCATATTTTCAGCAGTTTTCTAATCCACACTCGCGTAGTCACTGTTATGGTTGGAGAGCGGAGTCTGCAGTTGAGATTGCTAGGGAGCAGGTTGCTCAGTCTATCGGTGCAGATCCTAAAGAAGTGATTTTTACATCAGGAGCTACGGAGTCTAACAATTTAGCAATTAAAGGAGTAGCGCGCTTCTATAAGAATCGTGGTAATCACGTAGTTACTGTCAGCACTGAGCACAAGTGTGTTTTAGATTCATGTCGTCATCTGGAGACTGAAGGGTTTGAGGTTACATATTTAGGCGTCAAGAAAGATGGTCTAATAGATTTAGAAGCTCTAAAAGAGGCTATCAGAAAGGATACTATATTAGTATCAGTTATGATGGTAAATAATGAGATAGGTGTTATTCAGCCGATCCGTGAGATAGGAGAAATATGCAAGAGTGAGGGAAGGGACGTATTTTTTCATACTGATGCAGCGCAAGCTTTTGGAAAACTGCTCATAGATGTTAATGAGATGCGCATAGACCTTCTAAGCATCTCTGGGCACAAGATATATGGTCCAATGGGGATAGGAGCATTATATGTACGCAAGCGTAATCCTAGAGTGAGGCTAGTGCCACTGTTAAGTGGTGGTGGTCAAGAGCGGGGAATGCGTTCTGGTACTGTGCCTACTCCTTTAGCTGTAGGCCTTGGTGAAGCAGCGAGAATCGCATTAGAAGAGATGGATTCTGAGTCTGAGAGGATAAAGAAGTTGCGCGATGTGTTATATGAGAGGATAATGAACGGCTTACCTAACGTTGTCTTGAATGGAAGTTATTCTAGCAGGATAGCTGGTAATTTAAATCTAAGCTTTTCGTATGTTGAGGGAGAATCGCTGATAATGTCTGTCGGTGATTTGGCTTTGAGTTCGGGTTCTGCATGCACGTCGGCTTCTCTTGAGTCGTCGTATGTACTGCGTGCGTTAAATGTGGAGCAAGATCTAGAACACTCTTCCATTAGGTTTGGTATAGGAAGGTTTACCACATTGGAAGATGTGGAGCGTGCAGCTGATCTTATCATCAGCAGTGTGCGCAGGCTAAGGGATATTAGTCCTTTATGGGAGATGGTGCAGGAAGGTACTAACCTGAGTACGATTAAGTGGGATGTATAGTAAGTAGAGGTTTTTATGAGTTATAGTGATGCTGTATTAAATCGCTGCAAGGCTCCTCAGAATGTGGGTTCGCTACCTAAGGATGATATTTCTGTTGGTACGGGCTTAGTGGGTGCGCCGAGTTGCGGTGACGTTATGAAGTTGCAAATTAGGGTTGACGAAAACGGTAAGATAGTCGATGCCAAGTTCAAGACCTTTGGGTGTGGAGCGGCAATAGCAGCGAGTGAATTGGCTACCGAGAGGATAATGGGTAAGACTATAGATGAGGCATCTTTGTTGAAGAATACTGTTCTAGTAAAGGAGCTTTCTCTTCCTCCTGTAAAGATACATTGTTCTATATTGGCTGAAGATGCTGTGAAGGCTGCTATTAATGATTATCGTAAGAAGCAAGAATCGGTAGGCAATTAGTATGGATAACAGTGCTGTTCAGAATATGGATGGTAAAGACAGGGAGGTTCCTGTTGTTATTACTGATGCTGCGCTTCGTAGAATGAAGGAATTGCTGCTTGCGAAGGGGGATGGAGCAGAGAATGTTGCGATACGTATATTGATCAAGCAGAAGGGGTGTTACGGTCTGAAATATCACATAGAGTATGCTTATGATGTAAGACCACTGGAAGTGAAGGTAGAAAAAGTCATTGATGAGTTCGGTGTTACTATACTCATAGAGCCAAAGGCTATGATGTTCATCCGTGGCACTGTGATAGACTATTATAGCGATAAACTGTCGTCAGGTTTTACTTTTAAAAACCCCAATGAAAAAGGAAGATGTGGGTGTGGAGAAAGTTTTTATGCCTGATGATTATTTTGCCCTACTTAATCTGGGGGATATGAGTTTTTCCATTGATCTTACGCTTTTAGAGAAGAATTACATAGAAATACAGAGAAATTCTCATCCGGACCGTTTTTTCTTTATTAAAGACAAAGAATCCGCTGTAAGGCACATTACGAAAGTTAATAAAGCTTATTTGGTGCTAAAATCACCTATAGCGCGCGCGGAATACATATTGGCGGAGAAGGGAGTTAAGTTAAGCGCGGAAGATCGCAAAAAGATTGTCGAAGAGGTATTTGATTTAGATTTCACGGAAGCAGGGGTACATGAAGCTGTAGGTGAGTGTTGGAAGCTTGTAGAGAATGCTTTTACTTCTGGTGATATGTATGTAGCTGCAATGCAAGTTGAGAAGCTAAAGTACTTAAAGGGCGTAGAGAGGGGGACGAAAGGATGCAGTTAGTGGATATAGTTGAGCCAGATGTTCCCAATGCGGATAGTGTGGCATTTGGTATAGATTTAGGGACAACGCATTCGTTAGTAGCCAGGATGGAAAATGGGCAAGTGCGGATATTTCAAGACGCATCTGGAAGGTGTTTGATACCATCTATAGTTGAGTATTGTAATCAAGAAGAAGTTAGAGTTGGTCATGATGCTGCTGCCTTTTCTATACGTTCTATAAAGCGCTTGATGGGAAAGAGTATTAGTGATGTGGGGAGTTCATTTTCTGGTATTCCTATTGAAGAGCATAATGGTAGTATAGCTCTGGGGGTTGGCGGAAAGGGAGCTACTACTCCGGTAGAGATTTCTGTAGAAATTCTTAAATATCTCAGTTCTATTGTTAAAGATGCGATAGGAGAGGAAATAAAGCGCGCTGTTTTAACCGTTCCGGCATATTTTGATGAGGTAGCAAGAAAGGCTACTAGAGATGCTGCTACCAGGGCTGGTATAGAGGTTATTAGGTTGCTAAATGAGCCCACGGCCGCGGCTTTAGTATATGGTGAGAAGATAAAGAATGGTGAGATATGTTTAATATATGATCTTGGGGGAGGTACATTTGATGTATCTATAGTAAAGATGCATGACGGGGTGATGCAGATCGTTGCTACTGGAGGCAATACTAATCTCGGAGGTGATGATATTGACTACCTATTGGCTGAATTGGTTTTGGGAAAATATAGGGCATCATGTTCTATAAGTTCTGGTGAGATCTCATGGAGTTTGTTATTAGATGCTAAAAAAGCAAAAGAAGAGGTTAGTGCTGCTGGTGGTGGCAAGTATAAATTTCGGATTGGCGATGCGGTATTTTTTTGTGCAATCTCTCTAGACGAGTTTTCTGAGATCGTTGATAAGGTTCTTTCTAAGACCTTGGAAATAGTAAAGGGTACGATGATTGATGCTAATCTTGTGCCTTCAGAGATTGCGCGGGTAATTTTAGTAGGGGGGTCTTCTCGGCTTCCTCATGTAAAGTTACTGCTTGATAAGGAATTTCCAGGAAAGGTGTATGACGATATGGATCCTGAGAGTGTTGTGGTAACTGGGGCAGCGATACAGGCCTATAATCTCTCGAATCCTTTATCGGGAACGAAGGGAGGGGTTTTAGTAGATGTTGCTCCGCTTTCATTGTCTATTGAAGTTATGGGAGGAATAGCGGAAGTTCTAATTCCTCGTAATACGCCAGTTCCTACGTTAGTTTCTCAAGAGTTTACCACCTATGTTGATGGGCAGACCTCTATTAGTATTCACGTATGTCAAGGGGAGCGTGAATTAGTTTCTGAAAATCGCTCTTTGGCAAAGTTTGATTTTGAGGTGTTGCCGTTGCCTGCTGGTGAAGCTAGGATTAGGGTCGAATTTCGTGTTGATATGGATGGTCTATTGACTGTATCAGCGCAAGACAATGTTAGGGGTATAGAGAAGAGTGTGGAGATAAATTCTTTGTATGGAGTCACGGAAACTGATATCGAGCAGTGTGTTAGGGATTCTGTAGAGAATTTTGATTCGGATATGCAGCTGAAGGAGTTGGGTCTTGCGAAGGCTGAGTGTACTCGTGTTTTAGAAAAGATTAAGGATATTATTGCTCTCGGTGGGTTATCTGAGGCTGTTTTGAACGATTTTAGGGAAATAATGCTACGTTGCGAAGCTGTTTTATTATCTCAAGATGTTGGTATGGTTCGAGATGTTAGTAAGCAGCTTAATGCAAAGATTGTAGATTTAAAGGAAAAAGAGGGGTAATATCTTAGTGATAGGCGACGATGATAGCGGCGTTATATTGTGGAGTGCGGTGGTATGCCATTAGTAACTTTTGTTTCTCCAGATGGGACAAGAAAAACCTATGAGGCACTTGAGGGAGAGACTCTTTTAACTCTGGCTCATAGAAATAAGATTGACTTAGAAGGTGCGTGTGAGGGGTCTATGGCCTGTTCTACGTGTCATCTTATAGTAGCTCCCGAGTGGTATAGTAAGGTTGAGCAGTGCAATGAGTTGACGGATGAAGAGAACGACATGCTTGACTTAGCATTTGGTTTGACGGAAACATCTAGATTAGGATGTCAGGTGGTGATGACTAAGGAGCTAGATGGTCTGTGTGTGATCTTGCCGGGTGAGACGCGTAATGTCTCTTTTGATAATAGAGAGTAAGCTAGAGCATAACTTTAAGGAGAAGAGGGCATGTTGAGAGCTGTCAAGTGGACTTGTTTTATAATCTTGTTGTTGGGTGTTCTCGTGTCTGTAGGTGTGTTTTTTGGAGCTCGTATTATAAGGGATATTAGCGGAGATTTGTTGCGTTCTGTTAAGGAAGTTAACTTGGGAGTTACCTCATTTGATTCTGTTGATTATGGAGACATTAAAATTACTCTCTCGTATTCTTCTGGTGCATTATTAGAGGATAATAAGAGGCGTTTATTTCCATTAGTTAATGTTTTAGTTGAGGATTTTGTAGCTGTTGTAGGGGGCGTTCGGCTGGAGATTGATAATGTTGCGCTGTCGTATGATCTTATAGGTGGGGCTGCGAGCGTGTTTTTGCCGAACACTGGGGCGGTGCGTATTGCAATACTGTTAGGAGAAGAGGCTAGTCATCAATGTAATGTTGGTGCGATGCTTTCGTTTGAGTTGCGTGACAATATATTCTTGTACTCTATAAAGCGGTTGTTAGGTAATGGAGAGGGATTTGCTAACGAGATAGTTGCTGTTCGTTATCTCGATAATGTTGGTGTTCATTGTGTCAATGAGGATACAGGAGAAGATATACCTGTATACAGTAGTGCACAGTTTGACTTTGATGTTATTGGTGATGAAGAGGTAAAAGCAAATATTGAAGTTTCTGCTAAGGGTGCTAATTCAGATTTTTTGTCTTTTAGTATACGAGACCTTCTGTTGCATCAATATAAGGATGATAGGCGTGTTGATATTGATATCACTCAGTTTAGATTATGGCGTAGTGATTTTGGTATGTCATTGAGGGGTGGGGTATCTTTTGCTAGTGAGTGTGTCTTTGACTCATTTCGTTCTTGTGGGTTAGATTTGCTTTTAGAGGTGCAAGGTTATCAGAATTTCTTAAAGTTTATGTATGAAGTTGCGGAAGGAGCTTCTGGTCCGGAAATCGGCTTAGATAGTTCAGATGTGAGGAGAGGAGTTGATGCTCTAAGTGCAGCTATTGGTGTTGCGGCTACTTTCGAAGAGGAAAATGATTCTATGACTTTATCCGTAAAGTCAGAAGGTAATGAACTTCGCGTAGGAAAAATTAATTCCGATGAGTTTACCAAAGAGATTTTAGATGCTCTGGCTAAGGATGTTATAGCTGCTGAGTTGCCTTCTGTAGTAAGTGCTTTAGGTTAGTGTGGGTAAAAAATAGTTACCGCAAAATTTGGAAGATTTGCATGTGAAGATTTTAGCGCAGATTGATGTGCTTATTGTATAGCGTGAGTAATGCCATTCTGACGTTCTCGTAGTAGTTGGAGCATTGAGTGAGTCCTCTAAGATTATTTTATTAAGTATGAAAGAAGAGCTACAACATATACCTTG
>NZ_JAHLEX010000004.1 GCF_023476575.1 Anaplasma phagocytophilum
AAGTGAAAAACCTGAACCTAAAGTTCCAGACCTTGCGCCTACGGTACCTACTACCACGCCTGATACCATTGCACCTACCTATGGCAGTGCCCCAAGTGAAAAACCTGAACCTAAAGTTCCAGACCTTGCGCCTACGGTACCTACTACCACGCCTGATACCATTGCACCTACCTATGGCAGTGCCCCAAGTGAAAAACCTGAACCTAAAGTTCCAGACCTTACGCCTAAAGTTCCGGGTATACCTACTGAGTACTCACTACCATTACGCCTGGGCGAAAAGGTATATACCGACCCAAAATCTGGTAAATCCCTTTTTACAGCTTACGCACACACTACAAAAATATCCCACTATGGAAAAGAATTTGACTTAGATATACAACTGCCAGCTCCTAGGTATCTTTCCACCTCGGATGGTATTTTACTTACTCACCAAGCATTTTCATATGTGTACAATCTTGCTCCTCATCATAGGTTTGTCAAAATAGTGCGTGACGCAGACACGTACACATTGAAAGCATGCGACCAATTCGGAAATGATCTACATGAAAGTGAGTTCTCGGATACCCAACAACGGTGTTATTCCTCAACCAAACCCTGTTCTATAGTTCACCCCAAAAATCTACCGTTCTTTAAATTCCTAAGTGATACAAATAAGACACTCTTTGACCTAGAACGTACAACAATTGGTGAAGCTACCAATGACAATGAAGTATTAAAAGAACTATACAGAAAGCAAGCAAGTGGTTATGCATACGAGCTCAAATCATCAAATACTCTATCCTCCCATGTCAACTTAGTCATAGATAAACATAAAGTTGACCCCACTACACTCAAACTCATGACACCACATGTGTTATTTGAAGTTGATAGCAACCTTAAAACCCTAAAATTGCTGTGCTACTCTGCTGAAGGTGCAGAAGACTACATACAGTTCGATTTTGCAGATGAACGTAATGCAGCGAAGTTAGATACCGCAAGAGCGAAAATGTTAGAGAAGTTTCCGTTCTACATCATCACTGACGGCACATCGCTGTTTTTCTCGTCTGATAAAACTGGAGCTGAACTGATAGAAGACCCACAACAAGCGCATGAAATACTGATGACAGCTAGACTAGCTAGCAACGATCAATACATAACAGCAACAGCTGAGAAGAAGTTTTATGCCCTAAGAGTCAGCACGATACCAGAACACGAAAATGGTATACAAGCAATGGGCGTGCACACAAAAGATGGAATCCTTGCAATACCAATCCAAGACATCTCAGCATGCTCAACCTTGGGATTTCAACGCAATGAACTATTTACAATAAACCACACTGCCTTACTTGCTGAAAGATCTCACAAGCAATTTCCATTATTGCAATATCGAGTACTCGAAGAATTCATAAAAAACAATACTGAATTACATATAGAATCGTCACCTTATTTCAGGGTTGTCTCCCCAAGCGTTATAGGAGACAATAAGATCATTAGGGGATCTGCAGACCTTCTAAAAGATATCATCAATATAAATCCAGAAATTACTGTTGGGAATTCTCAAAAAGAGTTCATGAAGAAATTACTAGAATACAATAAAGTAGCAATAGACGATACTGTTGAGGTGTACATTCCATACTTCAAGAAAGCTTTGTCAAACCCTGAACCTCGGGAAGTAACTTCGGGCAATGCAGCACATGAACTTTTTTCTACCCTTCCAGTGTATATGGGTGACAGAATAGAGGTCCCAAGCACTTACTATACGATTACCTATCCGGTAAAGTCCAAAGTGAACGGGGTAGATATCGCATTACCCTATGCGAGCTATGGCCTCATTAACGAAAAAGATGTTGTTATCTATGATATTATTGCTAATACGGAGGTAGTGCTACCACTTAACACTGAATATTTCTTAAAAATAGTGCGCGACCCTGCTAGTGACGCATACGTACTTAAACTATGCAACGCATTTGGAGAGGTACCTAAGAATATACCTCCCCATCTATTAACCCCTAAAGTAGTAGTCGATATTCCTATTAACAACTGGGACTTAGAACGCATGTACGAAGAAACTGAAGGCGACGTCGCTTTCAAACTATCACCACAGCACACAAAAGAATCCGGCTGTGTTAGTGGTATAAACATTATTCCAACACCAGACAATTACCTAAGTAACTCTTATGCCTCTGAACAACCTGTAGCACATTTAAGTCCCACTAGTATAGGGGTTTTTCACGGCATCCCTGGCATAGTACTTACCCATCACTCTTTCCTAAATGCTACCCCTGTGACAGACATTGTAATATCTCATAATGATGCCAATAATATTTTAGACAAGCGTGTGCTCACAGTTCAAACTGCAGCAAATCTGCACCCTTTATTCTTAGTAGTCTCTGGGGATAAAGTGGCCTTTACCGATGATAAAAATGACAAAAACTTGCAATTTCAATCAACTACAGAATATCCATACTCCCTACTCATAAAGTGGTTGCATACAGTTGTAACCTTTCCGCAAAATAATGAATTTAAGCTCATGCTTACCCTAAAGGATACCCGAACAGACTTTCATGCGATACCGTTCAATATCACCCCTATAGATGATTCTGTCCACCTCGTGACACAAGAAGTTATTCAACAATCAAAATTGTTCCTCGATCTCAATGATTATTCTATCTGCCTTGAAGGAAAAAATAAAACAGTGTTGGAAGAAAATCTGCCATGGATGGAAAATTACATACTCAGCGCAATGGTACCCATGTCATTCAAAATAGAGCTGCAAGCCAATCCGCAAGAGCACTCAACCATATATCAATTTTCTGGTATCAACAGAAAAAATATTACAGCAGAAGAAATCGGAAAGGTAATTGAGCAACATCTAAGAAGTATAGAAGCTATACCAGATTTGCCAGAACCATCTTCACCAGATAACAATAACCCTACTGAATGCTTCGTACCAGAGGTTGTACACGTAGATGATCAGTCGCACAGTGGCACGGTTGACCCCGTACCAGAAGGAAATCATCCCATTTTAGTAATAACCCCTAAAGATAACAAATTACACCCTTTCCATTTTCATTCAGAAGAAGATGAATACAAGGATGTTGTTGCTAACCCTGTGCAGCAAACTAACTCAGATGGCACATCATCTAACCCACCTGCAATATTAGCTACGCGTAAAGAGCGAGATGTACAATTGGAACTCCGAGAATCGAATAGTAATGCAAACATAGCTTATTATCAACCTCAAGATCCTAATCATCCTGAAAATTACCCCCTCTGGATAAGTGCAACATATGATGATATGCGAAAGTTTCATACCAATGTTAATTCCCAATACATGAGTGGAGAAATCTCATATGAGAAAGCAATGACTCTATATGACAATATAGTCCTAGATTCATGCCAAGGAGAGAACTTCCAAGTACGCGACGGAACAGTATCACGCGAAGGATCAGTGACGATAGGAGATCACAACTTTGGCAACATACTGTACCTAAGCCAGATGTTCTTGTAGCAACCCCATACGCCTTCGTACGACAAATACAAACACCCAGCCTTGCTTCAGGGCTGGGTACAACCTACAAGGGAAACTGCAAACCCCCTACAGAGCCGGAAATGTGGAGGCAAGCGGGGTCGAACCGCTGACCTTCTGTGTGCAAAACAGATGCTCTACCAACTGAGCTATGCCCCCAAAACCACTCTTGAGGCTAACATAAGCTCCACACGAACTCAAGAAAAAATATCCGTACTTATGTCACTTATCGGATCCCTCTTTAATCTTTTCTACTAAACTACAGAAGTCATCTGCATCGCTAAAGTCCATATACACGGAAACAAACCTGATATATGCAACCTTATCTAAAACCAAAAGGTTGTTTTTTACTATCTCCCCTATCACCCTAGCAGGAATAACATCCTCTTTCACCGACTCAAACTTGTACAGTATCTTGCTTAGCACCATATTTATTTGTGCAGGGGTAACTGGACGCTTGTTTGTAGCCAGCATAATAGATGTAAGTAACTTCTGCTTGTCAAAAGGCTCCATTCTTCCATCTTTTTTCAGAACCATGATAGGCTTAAGCAACAACTCCTCAAGAGTCGTGAATCTAGAGTTGCAAACTTCACACAACCTACGTCTTCTCACAGACATATTATCATCGGAGTGCCTAGAGTTCTTCACTCTTGTATCCGCACTGTTACAAAACGGACATTTCATAAAAGCTCAATTTTCACTAAGAATTTCTGCCAACTACCCATAGATAACCAGTTAGCAGTTGTGTTTCATATCATAGACCTTATAATTGGGCAACGTAGGATAGCTAGGATTTTATGGGAGTTCGCGCATTTTTCCTGACAATGTTTAATTTTTTAACTAGAAAGCGAGCTTGCCTTGTGTATACCGATCCTTTAGGCAATTCTTACTATTCCCGAGTTGTGAGGGGAAAAGAGCGTCGGTGGGTTGTATACGCTAGTAAAGCGGATCCGTCTACTGTTCCTGCAGGATGTCATCTTTGGCTACACTACACCAGTGATTATATAGTGTCGGATCGCTCTAAGAGCGTGCATGTACCCAATTTGACGGGTACTAGTCATGCTTACCACCCGCACAAAACATCGCCTATCAAGGTATCCTAACAACATGTGTAAACTTGTCTTTAAATTATGTCGGTACACAATATGGGTCGTGTGTTCGAGCTTGCGGTGTATATCAGCTTATGGCGATTGTTGTGTATCGTGG
This sequence comes from Anaplasma phagocytophilum, assembly GCF_023476575.1. Taxonomy (GTDB): domain Bacteria; phylum Pseudomonadota; class Alphaproteobacteria; order Rickettsiales; family Anaplasmataceae; genus Anaplasma; species Anaplasma phagocytophilum_A. Next base: position 4,715 of record NZ_JAHLEX010000004.1, read on the forward strand.
GGTTTGTAGCAGACGTGCGCTTCACTTTATACAGATTTGTGTATCGCTTGTTAGTGCTTCGCTTTAACGGGTTTAGCAGATTAGGTAAATATGTCTAAATGCAGTATAATAGAGGTGCTCGTAGGGGTTTTTGTATCGGTTGTTGTAATAGCCCTGGGTAGTTTCATGCTCAACCGACTCTCTCATCAGGTACGCTTTTACAATAGGTGTAACCTCGTCACCGCCTCGTTCTCTGACGTCAATGGCTTGAGGGTAGGGAGCGATGTGCGTGTTTCTGGTGTCAATATCGGCAGCGTTACTGCCATGTCTTTGAACTCCGACAACCTTCCAGTAGTTACGTTGTGCATACACAAGGGCCTGCTGTTACCTGTAGATAGCTCCGCCTCTATTACTTATGCAGATCTACTAGGAAAGAGGTACATAGATATAATTCCCGGAGCTGACGACAATGTGTTAGAAGATGGTTCTTCACTTGCTCACACCAGTACAGTGGCTAGCCCAGGCATCATTATAAACAGCCTTATAAGTAACGCACTGAAGTAGTACAAAACCTCAATATCGATCCTAATTTAAAAATATGAATTTCAGAAACTTATAAAAATATGGGAGAAGAGCATGCTCTTCTCCCAACAGCGCAGTGACTGCCCAGGAATCAATAAACGGTCTTATAAGCAATGCTCTAAGTAGTGAGAAACCTCTCAAAATATCAACTCCACATGTTGGTTTGTAATTGTGCTGTATCTTGTTCAAATATATGAAGCTACGCTGGGAAAAGTAGTCCGTGATTTGAGCTCCTAGCACAACATCCACAATAAACTTCACGGTCTTCTTGAAAGATGTCGGTGCATAAGAATCACTACTGGCAAAACCCTATTATCACTCCCCCTGGTAGGATTTCTACAATCTTGGAATGCACAGTACGATTGTAGTACACACTGCTTTAAATACCTGCTACAATTTCAAGCATAGCTATGCTGGTCATAACTCAGTACACAAAATACTTCTTTTTTACTATTGGCAGCAAGGAAACTTGTGGTCTCCTTGCGATCTTCTTACCCACTGCTGTAATCGTGTAGGTAGCGTTGTTCGCACAAGTCTTTAGAATTATTGAAATGCAACTACAAGAATTATTGCCTTTTTCCTTTCTACTATTACACACTAACCAGAGGATTTCCATCCCATACTGTACTTATCACTGTAAGCAATACGTATGCTACTATTTACTTCCCACGTACTTTGTTATAGAATACGTGCGTGGGGTGTTGTGTGGTGTCTTGCATTACTGGTTGCTTGGGGAACACTCAGCATTTTTCGCCGTAGGTGTTAGTTAGTGATGTGGTGTTGTTATGCCCAGCGTTTCCAGTGTTGTTTTTACTGTGATATTTGGAATAGTTTTATACGTTCTTCTGAGTAAGGCTATAGACTGGACATTATCACGGCTAAGAAGACGTCGTGGAGATTACGGTAGAAAAGCCTCGCATCCCGGTGCTTCTCCTATAACAGATTCATCCATGGCGGCTCCCCGGGGAGCTTATGAGCTACCTAAACGCTTCATGTCGGCATACACTCAAAAGGATGCTACAACAAGGATTTCCGCTGTTGAATCGGTTTCTCAAGTGTTCCAGGAAAGAGGAAGAAGCAGATAACAAAGTTTTGCTTCGGGACAGTCGTGGTTGTATGTGAATTCTGTTGTACTCGCGGTTTACTGCCTCTAGCTACTGACATAGAGTACTTGCTATTTGTTCTGATATGGTTGTGAGAGGTATTGGGTATGCCCCTACGGCTAACCCGATACATGCCATTACCCACATACATAAGGTCATCGCCTTGGGGGTTTTTATCGCAATATCGTTAGCGCATTTCTCTACAATACGAGGAGTGAAATACAAGTATTCTACCACCTTCCATGTGTATATTACAGAACACACAGATCCGACAGACAATGCTAATATACCCTCCCATGCCCGTGCGCTTACAAACGAACTAAGCATTTGCCACTTGGCGACAAACCCCATAGTAGGAGGCATCCCGACCAAGCTAAGTGAAAGCAGCACATAGGCCGCTGTAATACCCGGAACCACTCTGCTCAAACTCAAACATTTCTCAACATTTCCCCGACCAAAGTGATAGGATATCCCTCCAGATACCATAAACAATGCCGACTTTGCTACGCTATGGCTAACCATATAAGTTACCGCAGCAGCCAACCCCGCATACGTATTTACGCTAATCGCAAATATGACACATGCAATATTCGCCACACTGGAATAAGACAATACATCACTTATGCCCTTGCTCATCGCTGCCAATACCGACGCAACAATAATTGCCAGCGCAGCAACAGCCAACAGCATCTTGCCAAAAGGTAACTCTGTAAATACTAGATTCGCTCCAAATACGCCGTATACTATCCTTATCATAAGGTAAATCATTACCTTTGTTGCAGTTCCTGATAAAAACACCGCAATAAATGCCGGAGATGATGAATATGCTCTAACCAACCAACCGTGAAACGGATATAAAGCCGCCTTCATCACCAAGCCAAGCATCACGAAAAAAACGCCAATATATACAGTCCTATCTACCGGTAACTCCTGCAGCATCATGAACATACTTCCCATGTTTAGCGTGCCGGTAGCCGCATATAAGAAGCCTATACCCAGTAAGTAAAACGTCGCACCTACAGTGCCTACGATCAGGTATTCAAACGACGATACAAGAGACCCGTTGTGCACTCCCATTGCAACTAGTACGTACGCAGATATTGATGCCACTTCTAAAAACACATAGACGTTAAAAGCATCATTGGAAACCAGAATGCCTAGTAGGCCGCCAAACGATAATAAAAAGGCTGCATAAAACTTTGAAACCTTTTCAGCCGGTATTTCTTTTCGGCTAGGGTAAATACCATAAATCGTGCTCATTACCCCTATAAAGGTAACCAACAACATCATAGTGGCGCTTAGTAAATCTACTTGAAGCTCTATGCCATAAGGCAGACCCCATCCCCCAACCTTATAGACTATGGGTTGCCCCAAATAAACCTGGAAGAACAACAAAAGAGATATAAAAAAAGAGCCTGTAACCACCCCACAAGTAAACATCTGTATGAGACTCACCCTACAGCGTAACAAGGAGCACACAGTTGCAGATAATAACGGCAACAATACCTGTAATATCACCAAATGATCTTTCATAGCGTAAATCACACGTTCTTTTCACCTGATAACAACAAGCATCGCTGCAGTTATACTGAAAAAGAAAAGCTTCCACAATACATTACTTTTTGTGCTTCTTTTGGTGGTAAGTATCTCTCGTAATACATCAAGCAGCCACTATGGTGCGCTACTACTACATTAATACTGCTGAGTCAAACTGCGCCAACTAGGATGTCTTCCCCCATAGCAAACTTCTCACTCTATACTTCAAAGCAAGTTATGCGCAGAAATACACCGGATAGCTTCTACGCCAACTCCGTTTAATAACATCCCACACTAAACAGCAACCCTATCTCACCTTTTACAAAAGCTATAAAATTATAAGCCCAATGTATGTCACCTACTGCTTTTTACAAGCTCAAATAGTCTATCAATATCGAAAGTAGGCTTAGGCTGCCATACATACCCCTGCAGTGACATGTCTATACTAGCGGGACTGTTGCCCCCAGGAGGTACAAATGCAAATCTGCAAAGCGACGTTACAGTAAACTGGGGGATCATGAAGTTAATAGACGCCGCTCCAACTGCACTGTTCAGCCTAAACTGTAAAGAAGACACCGCTGTTCCCCTTTCTATCTGCATTTCACCATCAAACTTCTCAAAAACTGTATTACCTCTGTATAAGTAAACACGAGACAACGACGCTATGTCTGCCTTGCTTTCTGTATTGAAGAGATCCGTGATAAATCCATCAAAATCAACACCACTCACGTCGAGACGCCTTGCAGCAAATTTTAGTTTACCCTTCACAGAATTCATCAGTTCAAGAACGTTTCTTCCATACATTTGCAACGTTCCACTAACACTTATATTGCCCTTAGGATTCATACCCTTGGTCTCCTCCACATCTGCAGCGTCAGAATCCTCGCTCCCTAACGCAACATTAGAAGCAGCAATCACAACTGACAGCGAAGTTACGTCGCCCATACCTACATTGCCACTAATCTTCACATTCCCTTCACCTTGATTGAAGTGAAGATCATCTATAGACATTACCCCTTCTTTAAATGTAGACGACATAACCAAGTCTGTTAGCAATCTCCCTAGAAAAGTCATGTTCTTTAATCTGACATTCACATTTCCGTCTATACCCTCAAGACTCGAGAGATTTATAGGCTGGCTTGACCACACATACTTTGAGTATCCTTCCTGGGAAACCCTCCTTCCTCCTTCCGCTGCTATGCTGTTGCGGTCAATCAATTTTGGTGCCCACAAAAACTCTGAACTATATTGATCCCCCACAAGATTTAGAAATACTTTCGGCCGCACCCCTTGACTACTCAACGTAACACTAGCGGACCCTCTTATGTCAGACACATGACTTTTACTATCTTGTGCAAAAAAACGTATTTTTTCTATGCTCATACGACGACTTGATACGTCTGCTAGAAAACTGAGCTCGTTGATCGCCCGTCTGCCTATAGTAAAATCCCGAAATTTAACAGCAACTTGTACAGGAATCGTAATATTCCTGAGCCACATAAAACTTAAAATATCATTATCACTCTTTGAATCAAGGTGTACCATTTTATAGTCGCTAGAAGCAAAATTGCTGACTGTAATTCCACCTATAACGACACCACCTCCCCTATCGTATTTGTACTTAAGATTACCCGCAATATTAGCCCGATGCGAATTCAGATTTATGTCAGGAAATGCAATAATTCGGGGCGCAACGTAAAACCCACTTCTTAGTACAAAACTTCCATCTCCCTTGTCCTCACGTACCTCCTTGGCGCTAAAGGGAAATAGCCAGCTAATGAGCGTATCTACATCTTCTCCTGCAACATTAATAGTACCCATAAATCGAGGTATTGTATTGCCCTCAGTGTTAACAGCAGTGCCACTGACGTGCAACACATTATTCCTGCCAGGAAGATCAAGAAGCAGTCTATCGACAACTATCTTCCCATCGCTTATGGTAGCGCTAGATGAAATATTTCTAACAACACCACCTTTGTAACGCATTTCTTTTATGTCTAGCTCAGCTTTAGCATCCATTCCCAAAGTTATCACTGGAAAGGAAACGCTACTACTTCCCCGCGCCGGAGTATTGTATATATTAACATCTGGATCATCATGCCTTATTAACGCATCTATATCCATGAAAGAAAAAGTCAACTCCGCACTACAAGACATCGATGTATTGCACTTACCCTTAACATTCCCTATAAGGCTATGACCCTCAATATCTAAACGGCTAACTTCAAATCCATGACCAACATCGTGTTTGAACTCAGCAAGTAACGATAGTTCCTCCGTAGAGTGAATATGTCCCAACACATCAATCCGGGTTACCATAGACAAAGCTTGAGAAAATTCCCCAAGATTACTAGTTTTAACGTCTAGCAACCACTCAAAGCCACCAAGTACCTCTACAAGAGTTCTGCCACCCGCACCAACATCGTATCGCCCTTTTCCTGAAAGCGATACCCTGGTATTCCCGGATGTGATCTCCACAGTGGCAGCCTTATCACCACTGTTTCGCAATTCAACATTGGCTACAAGACTATACTTACCTCTGCCTATCTTAAATTCTGTGTTAGTCCTATACAAATTACCATATGACTTTATCTCGCTTTGCTTTACATGTACCGCATTGCGTGGTGATGGTTCAAAGGTTTGACCAGGCACTATAACCGAGTTGAATATACGTACCTTCCCAACCCCAGCACCAGCTTGCGTGGTTACAACATCACCCAAACTTTTCGCGTTAGTACGCAGTCCATACAGATCAATGTACTCGACCTTTCTTTCCCCTTTAAGCAGCGACCAAATAGATAAACCTATCTCCAGCCTCTCTACTGCAATAACTCCTGAGCATCCCTTGGATTCCTCGTCGCATCCCAAGTACAAATTACGCACTATAAGCTTTGGAGGAAGAAATCTCCCACGAATATCACCAAGAACCTTTATAGAAACACCGCTATCCTTGACGGCTACTCCAAGCTGCTCAAACGCATAATCACCGTAACGTGCATCCCAGTCAATCAAGTACGGCACCCCAACTATTGTGGCCAATGCTACAATTGCTGCTCCACACAAATACCCTAGAAACTTCATCGATACACCACGGATGCTCCCCTTCTAAAATCTATTCACCAAAGACTAAGAATATATAAAACAGTAGAGCTAAAACACTTGTTACTTCACGATGTCCACGCATTCTCACAAGCTAGAGTACACACAACCTAACAGCTTCGATAAACCCTATCATCAACGCGTGCAGGTTTTCCTCCGACTGGTTCAGGTGATAACTGCAGAACCTCTTATGTCAAACAAGATATTTCTAACCATCCTCCATAACCATGCAAGGGTGTCAAGCCCTTCTTTCGCTTATGAAATTCGACTATACACCCCATATCTGACCCTACAAGGCATTATATAGCGTTGAGAGCACCGCAAGATTCAATATCTCAGAGACAGATGCCGTCATTTGTACAATCTGCACCGGCTTTTCCATTCCCATAAGAATAGGCCCCACAACTGCAACACCTCCTACCTCTTGTAGCAACTTGGAAGAAATGCTGGCACTGTACAGACTAGGCATTATCAAAACATTAGCAGGTCCACCTTTTATGCGATTAAATGGGTACAATGCCAAAGACTCCTTCCTCAATGCAACATCTATGGACATCTCTCCATCATACTCAAAGCCTACACCAAGGCGATCTAGAATCTCTATGCTCTCTCTTATCCTTTCAGTGCCCTCCTGTGCATGACTACCAAAATTAGAGCACGATACAAATGCCACCCTAGGCTCATGCCCCATCTTCTTCGCAGCAGCCGCTGCTGTTACAGCTATATCTGCCATCTGCTTGGATGTCGGAAATTCATTAATCGCAGTATCAGCAATAAACAATGTTCTATCTTCCATAACAATAACAGATAGCCCCATAATCTCACTGCGCGCCCCTATCACTTTACTCACATCAGATAGCGATTCTCTATATCCTCTAGTTACACCTGTAACCAAAATATCCCCATCACCACACGCTAGCATACACGCAGCAAAGACATTTCTATCAGTTTTCACATCCCTAACGCACCTACGATGCAGGTATCCTTTTCTCTGGAGCTTACTGTACAGATAGTCTATGTATACGTCATTGCGAGCAGAAACTGCCGCATTAGCTATCTCTATACCATCTAAGCTATCAACTCCTATACGCTCCAATCCCTCCTTAACCTTATCGGCACGTCCTACCAAAATCGGCACACCATATCCCTGACTTCTCCACTGCAAAGCAGCCTTAATGACCTTAATCTCCTCACCTTCGGAAAAGATAACCCTTTTAGGAGTCTGTTTTACGGAACCATACATAAGATTAAGCACGTTCGAAGTAGGTGATATTCTAGAACCTAATGCACGCGCATACTTATCCCAGTCATCTATTCCCTTCTGCGCTACCCCTGTTTCTATCGCAGCTCTTGCTACTGCTGGTGATACTACCGATATTAGTCGTGGATCAAACGGTGTGGGTATTATGTAATCCCTACCATACCTCATACCTCGGCCACCATAAGCCTCCAATACCTCGTCGCTCACCACTTCTCTTGCTAGCATTGCTATCGCCTGGGCAACTGCTAATTTCATCTCATTGTTAACTCTCTTAGCTCGCACATCCAACGCTCCCCTAAATATGTATGGAAAACCCATCACATTATTTATCTGGTTGCTGTAATCTGATCTTCCCGTTGCTATTATCGCATCTCCCCTCACTTCTCTCGCAAATTCTGGGCTTACCTCTGGATGCGGATTCGCAAGAGCAAAAATTACAGGATCTTTATTCATAGAAAGAAGCATTTCCTTGCTCAGAACATCCCGTACAGACAACCCTATGAATATGTCTGCACCTTTTATCGCATCTTTCAAGTCTCTTGTATCTGTCTCAACAGCATGCTTCAACTTCCACTCATTAACGCCAAGTTGGCGCCCCTTATATATAACACCGTTCTGATCGCATAGTATAATATTGTCGTTAGGTACACCAACAAACTTAAGCATTTCAACACAAGCAATGCCTGCAGCGCCTGCCCCATTTACTACTATCTTGACGTTTTTTAGAACCTTTCCCGTAATATCAAGGGCATTTATTATACCAGCTAGAACAATAATCGCCGTTCCATGCTGGTCATCATGAAACACCGGTATATCCATAAGTTCGCTTAGGCATCTCTCTATAACAAAGCATTCGGGTGCACGTATATCTTCGAGATTGATACCCCCCCAGCTATGCCCCAGATATTTAACAGCATTAATGAACTCATCTACGTCTTCTGTGTTCACTTCAATATCTACTGCATCTATGTCAGCAAAGCGTTTAAACAGAACAGCTTTACCCTCCATGACCGGCTTAGAAGCTAAAGTGCCTATATTTCCCAAGCCCAAAACTGCTGTGCCATTAGATATTACAGCAACGTAATTACCTTTTGCCGTATATTCGTATACCAGATCGGGGTCCGATGCTATCTTGATACATGGTACAGCAACCCCCGGAGAGTATGCCAGAGATAGATCTCCCTGAGTCAACAAAGGCTTCGTCGGCAACAAGGCTACTTTACCTGGCCTTCCCCTGCTATGAAACTCAAGAGCCTCCATGTCTTTTTCTGAAAAATCGCTCATTGCACTCAGAGTCCCCCACACTTAAATGATCCCGAAGAGTATACACATTGGTCTTTTTGCGCAACTGTTTCCTCCCCCAACGAAAGGTACAGTTCCTTAGCATGCTAACATAAAATCGCCAGATTTTATGCGGTGACCATTTTCAGCATAGCACCTTTAATTTCACAATGTATATCAACCCCACAAAAAAACCATATCCAAAAAGAAGTATCACGTCTTCTTTATTCGCTACACAGATTCAAATGCAGGAAGTAAAACATTTTTTATTATCTCCGTAACTATAGGATACTATTTTAAACAAACCTTAATAGTGTACTTCCGTATTTACTGCTGCATATCCGAAGCTATACTTGACCACCAGTACCTACTCCAGGAGCTTCCGTGAGCACAGTATTAAAACTATGTAACGTGAGTAAGCGTTACTCAGAACAGCAGACTTGCGTCTTCTCAGATGTTAACTTAGAAATCTTCAAGGGGGAGTTTATAGCCTTAATAGGCAATTCTGGTGCTGGAAAAAGCACATTGCTACATATTGCTGGGTTGTTAGAAGTGCCATCACAAGGCAAAGTCATAATAAACGATGTCCAATGCTCCCCTGAAAGTGATAAAGTCAGAACTAAAATGCGTCGCAGCTTCCTGGGTTTTGTATATCAATCTCCAAATTTGCTGCATGAGCTTACAGTTTTGGAAAATGTCATGCTCCCCTTGAGAATCGCTGGCAATAGTTTTAGTAAAGCAAATCATCAAGCAATGATAACGTTATGCGAAGTAGGATTAGAGGGCAAAGTGAACCAGCACATCTCAACTCTCTCAGGTGGGGAAAAGCAAAGAGTTGCTTTCGCTCGAGCCATAGTAACCCACCCTAATCTGTTATTGGCTGACGAACCTACGGGAAGTCTAGATCCCCAAATGTCGGAAACCATTTTTTCTATAATGTACCAAAACGTAAAATCCAAAAACCTAGCTGCACTTGTTGCAACACATAACCTAGCCCTCGCTAAAAAAGCTGATGCCGTAATAGAATTGCGTGATGGAATTCTCACTAAGGTAGATCTATAAACTATATTGGAAGGGATGGTTTACTACATACGCAGAATTCTAATTCCTGTCAGATGCCACCATATATTAATGCTTCCTCATGTTCCTAAGCGCTTTAAACAGTTTTCATACTCCTCACATGACAAATACTAGAGCATATACTTAAGACTTGCCCTAGCATCAGACACATTAAGATTACGCCCCTATCTCTGTTATTATTTCTCCCAGTCAGCCAGTGATACAACTTTATTCCTAAACACAACTTACCATTTGTATTTTGTACACCCAGCGACTCATTCACTAACTTAGCAAGTACGGTAATTACGTTGGGAAAACTCTGAGCTGTGAAAACGTAATTCTGGACACCTCACCATACAAACATTTCAGTTTTTGGATTTAGACATAGGATGAAATCTACTCAACACATCTCTTAGCTGTTCACTAGCGACATGTGTATATACCTGTGTGGTAGACAGATTAACGTGCCCGAGCATCTTCTGTATAAAGACTATATTAGAGCCATTATTAAGTAAATGCGTTGCAAATGAATGCCTAAACTTATGTGGCGAAACCTTTTCTGGATCTATTCCCGCAGAAATTGCAAGTTCCTTCAATAACTGCCCAACTCTCTGCCTGCTAATACACTGATCATACTTCGCCCCAGGAAATAACCACCTGGACTCCGTATTCTCTCCTGTAATGAAGCATTTTCGAACTTCTAGGTAGGCTCTTATGCTATCCATAGCCACCTCATTGAGTAGCACAAGTCTCTCACGGTTCCCCTTGCCTTTTATGATAATGTACCCGATATCGCCTACGTGCTCATGTAACATCGCATCGATTTCGAAAAAGCCCAAATGTATAAGTTCCGATATTCTTATCCCGGATGAGTATAATATATTCACAATGGCATATAAGCGCTTTCCCTCTGCTGAAAGGTCTGCCTTGGCAATATCTAATAATATGCCAATATCTGACTCACTTATCACCCTGGGCAAAGTGCGACCCAACCTACAAGATTCCAGACTGAGTGACAAATCACTATGAACAATGCGATCCTTGTATAGAAAGATACACAATCCTTTAATTGCTGATACTCTTCTGGCAACGGTAGCAGCACTGTAAGCTCTTACGTTTAGGCTCCTTATATACTCACAGAGGTCATCATAGCTAGCATCAACAATTTTTAACCCATTACTCCTTAAAAACTGACTTAAATCTTCAAGATCACATTTATAACTACAGACCGTATTCTCGGATACCCCCTTGCTAGCGACAAGAAACTCCAGAAACGAGCGTATTATGTAGTCATCACCCACTTGAGCCCCTACCTTGACCGCAATAACATGTGTAGCCTAACAAATAACATTTAGGTATTCCCAAATTGCACAGTTCATGAACAAACCACTACCCTACAGCGCATAATTTAACAATGGTATTAACTACTCAGATTATTCCACAAAGAAGGCTACAATTACATATATGCACCTGCATAGATATAATCAGGAACTAAATCCAGTAATGCTAATTAACGACTTCTTGACTCACTACTATAAATGTCATAGCATCTAGCGGTGTTATTTGTCCACTTGCCTTATGTTTTTGGTTACCGTACAGGTGTTTCTGGCACTTCTGCTGGTGGTGCTGGTTTTGCTTCAGTCTCCGGAATCTGATAGTCTTGGCGGGTTTGGTGGAGCACAGTGTAATCTTGGAGCGGTATTTAATCGGGGTTCTCCCTCCCGTTTGATGGCAAGGTTAACCGCAGTAGTCGCTACTGTTTTTATAATAAATACTCTTCTGTTAGTGGGCACCGGGTCTAAGGATGTATCCGGAGTTGATTTTGCTGGAGAGTCCGAATTGGTTTCAGGCCAGGATGCTGGTATTGGTGAAGTTCCCTCTGAATAGTAGCGTTTACGTATGGTGGGTAAGTTGAATCCAACACGTTTTATATTTGTTACTGGGGGGGTAGTCTCTTCGCTAGGTAAGGGTCTTGCAGCTGCATCTATAGGTGCATTGCTGCAGGCGCGTGGGTTTAGTGTGCGCTTAAGAAAGCTTGACCCGTATTTAAACGTAGATCCTGGCACTATGAGTCCCGCCCAGCACGGTGAGGTATTTGTTACCTCTGATGGGGGCGAGACGGATCTAGATCTTGGGCACTACGAACGCTTCACTGGCGTGATGAAAACAATGGCAGATAACGTAACTGCTGGTAAAATATACCATGAGCTTATAGTAAAGGAACGTCGGGGAGATTATCTTGGTCAGACGGTACAGGTGATACCGCATGTGATAGATTTGATAATCTCGTGTATACTTCATAATGATGCAGGGGCTGACTTTGTTATATGTGAAATAGGCGGTACCGTTGGTGATATAGAAAGTCAACCGTTTCTAGAAGCAATACGTCAGGTTAGTTACAGGTTGAGTAAAAATCTAACGATATTTGTACACCTGACGCTGGTGCCGTATATAGGTGCTGTCGGGGAGCTCAAAACAAAACCTACGCAACATTCTGTAAAGGAATTGAGTTCTTTAGGGATACAGCCAGATATTGTTTTGTATCGTAGTAGAGCGCGGTTGCCGCAGTACCAGTGTGCTAAAATAGCTAACTTCTGTAACTTGGCAGAAAACAACATAATAGCTGCTCTTGATGTCAGTAACATTTACATGTTACCTGTGATGTATCATGAGCATAGGCTGGATACGCAAATTCTCAAGCATTTTGATGTAGATAGTCCTGAGCCTGATCTTACGCAGTGGAAAAGCGTACTAAGAATGTCTGAGACTGCATCTGACAGGATTGTCGTTGCTATAGTTGGTAAGTATGTTACCTCCTTGGATGCTTACACCTCTTTGGAGGAAGCCTTGCGTCATGCAGGGTTGCATAGTGGTATCCGTGTAGAGATAAAGTGGGTAGATGCGCGTTTGGCTGCTTCTGAGATTGATCTCACCGATGCGGACGCCATATTAATTCCTGGTGGGTTTGGCGATAATGGTATAGGCACGAAAATCTATTCCATAAAATATGCTCGTGTGAACGATATTCCAATGTTGGGAATATGTTTAGGGATGCAATTGGCTGTAATTGAATTTGCCCTTAACGTCGCAGGAATTGAAGATGCGAATTCTACTGAATTCAAGTCTGATTGTAAAAACCCCGTGGTTTGTGAATTGCCGGGTTTGCAAGTGGGAGATGAGTATAAGATGGGCGGGAGTATGCGTCTGGGATCTTACACATGCAATTTGGCACCGGGTTCTCGTATAATGTCTATATACAATTCTTCAACAGTTGTGGAGCGTCGTAGGCATAGGTATGGGATAAACCCTGAGTATAGGGATGTGCTTTCTAAGTGTGGCCTTGCGTTTACTGGTGCTGCCGAGGATCGGGATTTACCTGAAGTGCTTGAGTTGCCTGATCATCCTTGGTTTGTTGGTGTACAGTTTCATCCAGAGTTTCAATCTACTCCTTTTAAATCTCACCCTCTGTTCCTTTCTTTTGTAACTAGCACTTTGCAGGTGAAAAAGGCTTCGTCCCGGAGTTAGGAAATTCCTCAAGGTTGCTTCTTAATTGAGTGTATTTAACATCGAAAAGGTCCACTGTATCGTCAAAAAAAGATAGCGTATCTGTCTTTACAAACTGACAGCATTGGCCGAACTGTGCATCAATATCAGTAATGGAATTCAATCCTTTATCGCCGCTTATTTTATTGGCTCTAGTCCATATAAAACGGTCTATCAACTTTTTCTTTAGCAACTCCGTGATCAAGATACCCCCTCCCTCCACAAACAGCCTAGTAATACCTAACTGAGCGGTGAGAGCACGTACCATGTTTTCCAAAAATTCTGTTCCTCCATCAACTTTAATATATTTCACATTCTCAAAAATACACTGAGGCTCGTTATCAGTAACAATGTATGTGGGAATGGTACTTGCTGTACAAACTATTTTATGCTGCGCCAGCAATTTGCCAGACCTATCAACGACTACCCGTATTGGAGAATGCTTTTCCAGCCCTGGTAACCTACAGTCTAGCATTGGATTGTCGGCTACAACAGTATTGCTACCCACCAAGATGGCGTCATACATTGCACGCTGCTTATGTACCCATCTTCTAGTAAGATCGTTTGTTATCCAGCGATCACACCCTCCATCAAACGATATTTTCCCATCTAGAGTCGCTGCCAGCTTAGCCGTAATTAATGGTCTATGTAGTACTTTGCTGTAGAAAAAACCGGCATTTAAGGCTTCTGCTTGCTGCTGCAAAACCCCGTATTTAACCTCTATACCAGCTGTTTCTAGAGAACTAATTCCCTTGCCGGATACTCTATAATCAGGATCCTGCACTCCTATAACAACTCTCCTAACCCCAGCATTGATTAATGCCGAAGTGCACGGCCCTGTTACACCATCATGACAACACGGCTCAAGTGTGACGTATACCGTAGCTCCTATAGCACGATTCCCTGCATTTTGTAGTGCTACTATCTCAGCATGAGGTCTTCCCCCCGCAACAGTCCACCCTCTGCCTACAACCACACCATCACGCATTACAACACATCCTACCGCAGGGTTGGGATACACATTGCCCAATCCTCTGCGTGCTAAGGTCAAGGCCATAGCCATGAATCTCTCATCAGGCACCATCGGTAAATGCTTTTGCTCTTGAAATTTACTTATAAAGCTACTATATACCTAAATGTTCTTGTGTAGAAGTTTTTGTGCCATGACAGAAGAGAATCGCGTAAATTCTAAGCCTGAATCTGATGACGTGGTTGGCGCGTGCGCTGGCGCTGCGGAATCGCATAAGGAAAAGAGTTCAAAAGTTGAATCTGGTAAAAATGCAAAACCGGAAGTCGGTAGGTTTGCTGCTAGTGTTGGAAAGACACAGAGCAGGATAAGTGCCGACCTTGCTGAGGTAGAAAAGTTGCGTGCAGAGGCAGAACTACTTCGCAATCAGCTTCGTCTCGCAGTGGCTGATAGCAAAAACTTGGAGCGCTTAATGAATAGGGAAATTAGTGATGCTAAAGTTTTCTCGATCTCTGGTTTTGTACGTGATCTGATACCTTCATTTGATAATCTGGAGGCATCCTTGAAGAATCTCAGCGCTGGTGACAGCGTTCATGCTGGAATAGAGATGACATGGAACAGCTTGATGGCAGTGTTGAATAGCCATGGCGTCACGAGGATATGTCCTGTTGGTGAGGCGTTTGACACAAAGTTTCACACAGCCGTTACGCAGGTTGTGGATAATGATAAGCCTGCGGGTACTATAATTGAGGTGGTACAGGCTGGCTATGTGCTTAACGGCAAGGTGTTAAGACCTGCTTCTGTTGTAGTATCAGCTCAGGCTAGCAACTAGTGTACCATGATTTTTTCTGCCGTACAGCCTAGTGGTGGCTCGTTACATCTAGGAAATTATCTTGGAGCAGTGAAGAAGTGGGTTGCGTTGCAGGACGCTGGAAAATGTGTGTTTTGCATCGTGGACATGCATGCTTTAACCTCAGGAAGTGCAGAAACGCTAAGAATACGGGCAAATACGCTAAGTTTGTTAGCTTCTTATATTGCTTGTGGAATAGATCCTGCAAAAGCGGTAGTTTTTTTACAGTCGTCTGTTCCTGAACATGCAGAGCTCTGCTGGATACTCGGATGTTTGACGCCCGTGGGGTGGCTGAATAGGATGACGCAGTTCAAGGATAAGAGCCGTTCAGATTCGTGCCGAGCTAATTTGGGTCTATACAGTTATCCTGTGCTTATGGCTGCAGATATTCTCTTGTATAGAGCGAATTTGGTTCCTGTGGGAAATGATCAAAAACAACACCTGGAGCTTGCGCAGAGCATTGCTAGGACGTTTAATACTATTTATGAAGTTGACTTTTTTTGCATTCCGGAAGCAATGCCTTTTGATTCCTTCGCTAGGGTCATGAGCTTGAGAACGGGTACAAAGAAGATGAGCAAATCTGACCCTTCTGACTTTTCTCGTATAAATTTGAGTGATGATAACGATATTATAGCATTGAAGATAAAAAAGGCCACAACTGATTCTGCAACTGGCTTTTGCTATGAAGGACTCACCCAGCGGCCAGAGTTGAACAATCTCGTAAACATATTTGCAGCGCTATCTGATTTAGAACCCAGGGAGGTTTGCGCAAGGTTTACAAACAGTAGCAATAAAGATTTTAAAGATGCATTAACTGAATTACTGATCAAAAGAATATCGCCTATTAGAACCAAGACCAGGGAATTACTGGACAATCCTGGTTATCTCAACTCCATACTCTCTTCTGGAAATGAACAGGCTCGGTCAATTGCAGGTAAAAATCTGCGGGAAGTAAAGGAGATCATAGGTTTGTACAGTGTGTAGTGCGCTCTGTTAGCGATGTCTCTAGGAATTATGTATTTCTTCTGTGACTATATTAGCTGCTGTGACACTTCGTAACCTACTTAACTCAGTGGAAGGTAGTCACGGTGATTTACTAACTTGTCCTCAGTTTTTTCAGATACTGAGTACGAGGTGTCCAGGTCCGTCACCTATACATCGCGACGATCATAAAGCGTATCAAGAACTATCTTCTTCACATCACGCACAGCAAAAAACTTCACTACAAGTACACACGTAGGATCAAGACCCCTACGAGCGGACGGAGTGGGATTCGAACCCACGGTACGTGTTAGCGTACGTCAGTTTTCAAGACTGGTGCCTTAAACCGCTCGGCCATCCGTCCGCCTTACTTCTAACATAATAATTGTAAATTCGCAATTCGTATGTTGCTATATTGATGATTTTGCTATTTCTACGTTGTATATTTTCTAACTTAGCGGCATGAATATCGTTAGTCGCTTATCGTGCACGTACAATAATTAATGCTTAATTATTACCTCCCTATATTTCGTACAGGTTATTTCGCAATCTAGCTATGATGCTTTACCAGGATACGTTGAACGTTGACGTTCTACACTGCCATAGCCTTTTATTCAGCAAAAATAGCTCAACTGTGTCACTTCCCGAGAACGTAAGATACATATTTAGTTTTTGCACAGCCAAAAAACTTCTAGTGAATTGTGGTTTCTCTGGAATCAATAACCTGTTTTATATTCGTGCGTTTTATAACAATCTACAGCTGTGGTTATTAGGCGTGGCTTCGCCTGATAATAAAGATGCTTTAGAGGGTATAAACTTGGAAAAAAGAATGAAAAACCCTCCTTAAGTGCCTCCCCGTTTTTGGTAACATACTCTTATGAAAAAGCGTTAGGGAGTTGTTTCGCTTGTTACTACGCGTGCGTCAGGTTTTACGTATATGTGTCTAGGACTTCACGAAAACTCAACGTAGGCGGATTTTGTACTATGTTTCACTTAACAAGGTATTATAAATGTTTGAGAACAATATTCCTGATATATACACAAGTACAACTGCAGAAGATTCCCCTGGCTTCGCGGGCGGGGATTTTAGCTTAAGTTCTATTGACTTTACAAGGGACTTTATAATTGAATCACATAGAGGGAGCTCAGCTGATGACCCAGGTTACATCAGCTTTAGGGATCAAGACGGCAATGTTATGTCACGTTTTCTTGATGTGTACGTAGATAATTTCAGCTTGCGATGCAAGCATTCTCCCTATAATGACAGAATAGATACCTCTGCGTTCTCTCTAACTCCCAACATAGTAGAGCCTTCTGCTTTATTGCAAGAATCACATAGTACACAAAACAATGTAGAAGAGGCAGTACAAGTTACAGCTCATGATTGCCCTCCATGTAATCAAGTCCCTGCTGAGGAAGTCGCTTCTAAGCCGTCTTTTCTAAGCAAAATAATTCAGGCGTTCTTATGGTTATTCACGCCTTCTTCTACTACCAACACTTCTGAAAACACTGAGTGTAGTCAGAGCGATACTTCAAAATGTGCACCTGATAGTAGTGAGTCATTAGAACAGAAACAAGAAGAGGTTGAAGTACAACAATCTGCACTTATATCTCCTGCCCCTATAGAAACAGAGCCTAAAAATGCGGTTGTTGACCAAGGGCACGACAGTGAAGTACAAACTGACGTTGCCGTGCTCGAAAATACTACTGAAACGATAATTGTTGATGGGGAACATGGACATTTTAGGGACATTGCTGTAGGTGAACGCAGGGATGAGCAGCCTGCTATATTATTAGATGAAGCGGACTTCACTATGTTATTAGTGAACGAGGAATCATCAAAGACTACGGAGTCTATGCCTTCTGATAGCCTAGAAGATGATGCTAAAGAACTAGGCGTGTTGCTTTTACAAGAAGGTGAAACAGTTGCTATTACAAATACAGAAGACTCTCAGTCTAGTGTTCTAGGAAACGAAGATGAAAGTATGATTGTAAGCCTTGGAGAGCCTTCTTCTGACGTAGAAACTGCAAAGGAAGTAACCGCAGAAGTCGAACTAGCTCATGACTCAAGCATACAAGTTTATCAGGCTGGTGTTTCACAAGACATAGGTGAAGGTGTGAGCACAGAACCTGAAGATCTTTCTTTTGATGCAAAACGTGATGTGGAAGAAAATACTAACACAATAGGGGAAACAGCTATAGCGTAAAGACATCTTTGATGACTTGTCTTGTGCGTGAATAAGTAGTGCAAGTTTTATGCGTTGATGTGCATGATAATTGCCCCTAGGCAAAGTTAGTAATAATGGTGGTCTAAGATCTTACACGAAGGTTTTAGACTACCACTTACAGTCAGTTATCCATTCAAGTTGGATCTTTTCTGCTAATGTACTTACACATCTAAGAAAATTCTTTTTGGTGTTTGTAATAGGCAAGCCAAAATAACAATGGTAACACTCTCTATATAACCATCAAGAGCTGTTTTTCTCAAAACAACGGTCAGTCTTATCTAGGGATGTTCATAGACGAGTCGCCTAGGTTTATTCTAAGTAAACTATTAATAAAGCAGCCATATGATCATTGAAAATCTCGACTCAAGATAACTCGCGATTAGAGCAGTGTTATGCTTATCGTGGAGAATTCTTCTGGTTCTGTTAGAGATTCTCTTTTCCTGCTAGGCCTACTCTTATTTGTTCAAATAACAAAATTTCTCTACAGGAAGCGACGTTCTATATCAAAGCTGATTTTGAAATAATGGCATTGAGTATTTTTCTCGCTCTATAAGATAATCATTTCAACACTGTCAAAGCATTTATGATATTCTCCATTATCTTGTAATCAGATGGCTATCTTGAAAGCGTAACAAAGGATATTCATGATAAACTGAGTGCGGAGTAGCTCACATACTACTATCAATCTCCTATACAACCTTCAATGAAACGATAACTGTTGTTGACAGCTTGCACATGCTGTTATTCGATTCCTGTTTCCTAGACGTTCTACTACTATACGGTGCTAATATTATTCTTTTGGCACTCTATTATCTAGCAACCCAGAGATCCATTATTAGATATATAATACCAAGGGTATTAGAGATAGTGGTAGTAAGAAAGATGAAGCTGATACAGTATATCTACTAGATAAGGAGTTGGCTTATGATGTTGTTACTGGGCAGACTGACAAGCTTGCTGCTGCTCTTGCCAAAATAAACGGTAAGGACATTGTTCACTTTGCTAAGGCTGTTGAAATCTCCTACCCTAACATCGATGGCAAGGTTTGTAGTGGAACTCATGCGAAGATCGACGGTGACACTGCGTCGACTACGTACGCCGCTGATCCGGGAACAACGACAACGAAAACGGCTCAGTGCAGTGGTTTTGGGGGGACAGCTGGAGCTGGACAGGCCCTTTTGAGCACTTTTGTGAGTGCTGTAGGGCTAGTAGATGGTAAAAATTGGCCAACTGGTCAGACTGGGAACTCAACAGCCGCCAAGATAGGCCCTACTAACAGCAACGCCACAGACGTAGCTCAAGACCTAGTAAAGGAACTCACTCCTGAAGAAAAAACCATAGTAGCTGGATTACTTGCTAAAACTATTGAAGGTGGTGAAGTTGTTGAGATTAGGGCCGTTTCTTCATAGAGCTATTAGTAGGTCTTCTTGTGATAAGCACAGGGAATATGCGTGAATATATGCTTCAAGCTTGCATTTCATCAAGGTCTGTAGAAGTATTATTGCATCGTAACTTATGTTCTTCTAGAGTTTCGTTTCAATTGAATTGACACCAGCATTGCTATGGCCTGTGCAACTGCTAATTTCATCTCATTGTTAACTCTCTTAGCTAGCACATCCAACGTTCCTCTAAATACGTAGGGAAACCCCATCACATTATTTATCTGGTCGCTGTAATCCGATCTTCCCGTTGCTATTATCGCACCTCCCCTCACTTCTCTCGCAAACTCTGGGTTAACCTCTGGATGCGGATAATGTTTATCAGCCTTGAGAAAAACATATTCGAGTTTTACATAACCCCAACGATAAGCGTGATCCATTGAATACAATAAACGGTTTAAATACCTAGGAAAAATTGTTATTCCAGATAATTTAAAGAAAAGGGATCAGCTATTCTCCTGCTCATATGAATATTTAGACTATTATCTTTGCTCCTGAAGCTCTAGTTAGGTATTATGACGACTGTATTGTTCGGCTTCTTTTGTATGACACACTTTGTTACCGACCGCTGCATTCGCTGTAAGTATACTGATTGTGTAGAAGTATGCCCTGTTGACTGCTTTTATGAAGGAAATAACATGCTAGTTATAGATCCGGATCAATGTATTGACTGCGGTGTATGCGTTCCTGAATGCCCCGTCGATGCCATTGTTAGTGATGAGTTCATCGAAGACATCCTTGCCTCTGATGATAGTATATTAAACGATGAACAAAAGATGCTAAAAACTTTTTACAAGATCAACAAAGACTTTTCAAAAAAGTGGAAAAACATAACATCAGCACAGCCTCATATTGAAGATGCTGATACATATAAATCAATGGCAGGAAAGTATCAATTCTTCGACGAAAATCTTAAGGAAGAATAGATAACCTTCCCTACCTCATCGTTATACTTAACGATCATACAACCACAGGTTATCTTGCAAAAGAAAAGTCCATCATTGCATTTACTGATCTCCTTGCCGCAAATATTATGTCCTCATCCAGTATCACCTCAGGTAGTTCCTCAGAGATGCATTTGTAGAGCTTTTCCATGGTGTTTAATCGCATATAAGGACACTTGCTACAGTACTCACATCCAGAACTATGCTCAGCACCTACTACATAAAAGGTGCTTCCAGGAGAAGATTTCTTCATTTGGTATACTATTCCCTCTTCCGTCAACACAATGAACTTATTACCGGGCCTATCTGTAACATACCGAAGAAGATTTTTCGTAGACCCAACACAGTGTGCATACCTAAGCAAATTTCCAGGACATTCCGGATGGGCTACAACGTGAGCATCTTTATGACGCACCATCAAGTTAACCAAAGCCTCCTCAGAAAACCTCTCATGAACTATGCAGCTACCATTCCATAAAAGCATATCTCTTCCTGTTTTCGAAATGAGAAATTCACCAAGATAACGATCAGGCGCAAACAATATCTTGCTATCCTTCGGTATCCTGTTAATTATGCTAGCAGCATTCGAAGACGTACAGATTATATCTGAATAGCACTTCACTTCTGCAGAGGAGTTTATATATGTCACTGAAACATGGTCACTGTGAGCTTGTCTGAACTTCTTAAAATCCTCCACTCGGCATGAATCAGCCAACGAACATCCTGCATTTAAATCAGGAAGTATAACCTTTTTGCTTGGATTCAAAATCTTCGCCACTTCTGCCATAAAAAAAACACCACAGAACACTATAATGTCAGCGTCTGTAGTCGAAGCCTTTTGTGATAAATCAAGAGAATCCCCTACGAAATCTGCTACCTCTTGGATTTCATCCTCTTGATAATAATGGGCAAGGATCACAGCCTTCTTCTTTCTAGCTATATCCCTAATTTCGCGTAATAAATCGCGATGTTCCTGCAGCATGACAATTGCCTAAAACATCAGTATTAATGAAAAACTTATTAACAATATCAGTAAAATTATTTTTTGATAACTAAATAAGCTATGTTCCATGAACTAACTACTGAATCTCCCCGAGAAAATAGCCTATTATATACACGACACACGTCCATAATACTCACTTTGCAGTCAGTACCATATTTGTGTGCAGAGGAACCCATTTTAACTAAGGAAGACAGCATGTCAAAAAAAGTTCTGTGGTATATCTCTAACTTTTCACACTCTATATGTTCAACTTTGCAACCTAGAGAAGTAACAGCATTAGTGATGTGAGACACGTCGTAGTACTCAAATCTCCTATTTCTTCCAAGCAATTTATTACAAATGCTCAACTCTTCCATAGTTCCACTGACTGGAATACTAACGAAAATACCACGCCCTGATTTTTTTTGGACTCTGCATACACTACTAAGGGCACCTAATAGATCTACTGCCCAGTGCAGAGACATAGATAGCACTACAACATCAAAAGAGTCAGAGGAAAATGGAAGAAATTGCATATCGCAGTTGATAGTACTAATAGCCTTAACCTTTCTTGAGGCTGCGCAGCACATTTCGTGAGAAATATCAACCTGATATAATTGGTTATCAACTCCCAATTGTTGGCCAACATAACCCGTTCCACAACCAACATCTAAAACTAGGTCATTATCCTCTATATTGCCAATAAAAGAACATATTTTCTTTGCTACTTTACTCTGTAAAGACGTGCTGTAATCATAACTTAGTGCGGCTTTGTTGAAAGAAACCTTCACCCTTTTAACATATTCCTTTTCCATAGGATAAAAACACCTCTAGAAATTATTACATTGTCCACGTATGCAAAAAATGCACAAAGAAACGTGTCTCTTATTCTAGATCTTTATAGTGGTTATAACACAGGTAATTCCCTAGAAAATAATATTGCTTCCGATACCTTAAAGTCAACCGTTAGCATAGGGCTATCTTATGCAAATAAAGTCGCTAAATGAATGAATCCTTTAGCCTTTACGGCACCAACAGCGGAGTTTCATCTTTCCTGGAGAGTAGTAGAGAAGCAATATGGGAAGAAAGAGACTACGAAAATTTTGCCAAAAATGGATACATAAAAAATGTAATAGCATTTCGAGCG
>NZ_JAHLEX010000040.1 GCF_023476575.1 Anaplasma phagocytophilum
CCATGCATTACAAAACACCTACTTCTACAACTGTAACGTGTAATGTATCACGCACCACGGTACAAGTCAATTACTGATTTCTCAGAAAATATTTAGACTTTGGCAATCAATAAACCAATACCTAAAGAGGTTAATATTCGCTACTATAGAGTATTTACCCCACTCTACACAGGCTATCGATTGTATTGCGTGCAATACACACTAACGCAAACCACGGTGCCCCATTAATGAGCAAGGCACCGGTTATCTTTTACCTTTCTTCTTGATCGGGAGCACTAAAGCATCCACGATTGTCAGCTACGACGTAAAGAAATATTTCGAAATATGAACGAGATTACTGTAGAAATGGCTGCTAAGTGAGTAGATGGGATATTCCACGTGTTCAGATCAAACACAGCTTCCTCAGGAATCCTATACTCAGGATCTCCAGCACACTGCAGTCTTATACATAGTGCCCCAGCTTCTGACAAAATTTCCCTTGTACGATTCAATAACACACTCTGCAAAGCAGGATTTGGTAGAGCATTCATGTCGATATTATCAATGAGTTGTTGAGCATCAGCCACTGAACCTATTATGAAAGAGCAGACATTAGCATCCCTTAGAGATTGAGCGACACACAGTTTTTTTCTGCCTTTGAGAGTAGATAATGCTTGCTGCACTTTTTCCAAAGTTTTCAGAACACTGCGCGCACAGTGATCAGGCTTTCCTTCCTCTTGTACTCTTTTAGCGCAGGAAGCATTTACCAAATACACCATAGCTGAAGATTCTAAGAGCATAAGGGAAAGATTACGCTGATGTATCACAGAGCAATCACTCGTAGGCATGCCCTCCGTTTGGTCTCTCCAGTCCTTGTATTCCTCAGAGGTACGTGTCATGGCAGCGCGCAACACCGCAGCGAAAAACCTTGTATCAGGACAGCTAGGTGCGAGACCATGCAGTAAACGTAGCAGTACAGCTTCCAGCGCAGAGTGGGCATACGATGCACTATCACGGTTTGCCGTCTCTTCTCTATTATGTATTAAGCTAGATAATAGCGCAGCTTCTTTCAATAGGTAACATGTCATTTCCCGTATCTCAGGTGCTGAGCATCCGCCACCTGATGCATCCACTGAGGATCGTATTGTGGAGCCCGGTACCGCATGAATAGCATAGCACACTGCATTCATACATCGCTCAATACGACGTCTTGTTCCGATTATGGCAGAGCTTTCTGCTGTATTGCCTGTAGTTACGTATGTATGTGCTTGACGCATCAGGGCAATCGCATCTACGAGTACTGGTACAGCACTGGAAACAGAAGAAAATGCATCAGTATAATGCTCTGCGAGAATATCCAAACGATGGCGAGAATTACTAAGATGATACAGGGCATCGAAACACTGTCTGATAAGCGCATTGCACGTTTGTTTTAAGAAATTTAGAGATATTTCTTCCTTATCCTCAGATGCTGTTGCAGTTTGTATAACAGCGCTAACCGCCTCGGAAACTCTACGCAGGCGAACTTGAGAAATGGCAAGACACCGCGCGTCAATTCTGCAACCTTCTGTTCCACTCTGACCAACAATGCTCTCCGCCATTTCTATAGATTCTACTGCATGATCTAAGACACCTAATAGTGACTTAAGGAAACTGAAATAAGAGCAATTCCCGCTTTGCAATTCTGAAATCAAGCGATTACAAACAGGCTGGTAGCCAGAACCGTAATTGCTAACTGTACCGAGTCCATGCATTACATTTACCATTAACACCCAGTAGACCACTCTAACATGTTAGAGTACACGCTACAAGGCAATAATTTATTTTTTAATATTTTGGTTTGAGCTAAACGTGCCTGAGAATTATACAATTTTAGATAAATGCATTGTTAGTATAGCGTTTGAAGTTATTAAGTAAGCTTTTGGGGCGTATAACTGGCTGCATTTACGTCTAATGGAATAAAGTTCGATTTGGCACTATCAGATCGGTTCCGAAGTCCTGTAGGCACAGGCAGGTGGGTCGTGTCAACATAATAAACTTATGTTAACTTGCGAAAGATATAGCTTTGGAATACCTAAATCCTAATGGCAGTTTTGTTACAAAACTACTGCACGGAGAGTATGAGCAATAGTTTAAGCGATCTATCATGACGCGTTTTGATATAGTTTTACACTCCAAACCTAAGTCCAGCAGGAAAGATTCTTCTGAGATCTATTTAGTAGCTCTAAAGTTCAAAGGGTAGCGTATACTTGTAGAGTTTTAAGCTTCTCTAGAACTACTGCTCAGCGTTCTACTCTGCACATTCAATACTCAACAAAGTATGTCTAGGACGCGATTTTCAAATTAAGGCATCGTAACTATGCATACAATTTGTGTTTTAATAGAAACATCGCATTTTTACTGTCACCTGTAAGCATGAAGTCATAGACTTACACGATGTATATTGAGGTTTTTAATCTGAGTAAAGCACAAATGGCAATAATATAGAAAGTAAGTTCTTCAATAATCGAACAATACGTCCTATTGATGAGCTATAGATCTAGTGTTAATGCAGCATGCTATGCTATTCATGCAAGTGCCTTATCCCATAATACGATCCTCAGTGATCTTATTATGTAGAGGAGAGGATGCTCAGAATCAGAAATTTCATGTTACTTCCTAAAGGAAGCTACTTCTGTTTCTACTTAATTCATGATGGTATAAGGGAAGAAATCGTTTAAGCGGGCTACAGGGCTCCTTGTCAGTAGTATAAAAGTACAGTCTTGTTATTGCGTGTGATATGCATAGGTATGCAAGAGACAACTTGTGTGCTAACAGTCTCATAACTAGAATGGGCATTTTTACATAGTATCCACTGGACGTTCCGTTGTTAGGAGAGAGGACTTCTACAGTCAGGTGCATGGTGAGAACTGCTTAATGCATGCATGGTGCTGTGCAATATTGTTGCAATGCTACACTTGGCCTCAGTAATTGCTCCTGCACCGCTTGGGCCAGAAAAGAGCTAACTAAACTATGTATTGCACCAGTTTATTTATGCACTGAGTGCTATGCTCATTGGTGAGGTAATATGTGTACTTTGCGGAAGCGCAAATGTGGGTGCTTTGGTAGAGATTAAGACATAATCTTTTGTACCTAGTAACTCTTCTGGGTCATGTATGCTTTTTGACAATTCTTGTTGCATATGAGTAAAATCTTCACAAACGTATTGTGCAGTATTTGCGACGAGTTTTCTGCATTAGCTTTGAGTGCTTGTGTGCGCTGTGGTATCGTTATTGTGTCATTGATGTGGCTCACGAACTCACTGTGTACGGAGGGTGCGCCAAATTCTATATGTGGAACAGATTTTTTAGATAAGTGAGATGCAATTTTGCCCTATTCAGGTAATGCATGTAAAGATCGAGCATTGTTTTTTGACAATCGGCAATATCGTCTCTGGTTGAGATATAAGGGTTGATAGTTCTAGAGTTGATGACAATAACCCCGTTAAGATGTGCGAATACGGATGAATTAAGCCTTTATTATCAAGTTTTAGATTACATACATTGGAAAAATTATATAGTTCCTCGCGAAGAGCAGTTACTGCAGTATGAAGAACATTGCTGGTCTGGAAGTATTGTCTGCGGTACATAGTATTATATGTCATAGAGGAAATCAGCGTAGAAAATGTACTGTGTAGGCACTTGCTGATCCTACCGCGATAGGAAAGCGGTGTTCTGCTATGCAACAGTAATGACATCCTATCGATAATTTCCATGATGCATGGTATCCCTCTGTAGTTAATTTCCTTAGCTTAGTTTTATTCTTGTAATTAAGAGCTTCCCGTGGTAATGCACCCATGACGTTGAATACAATGCTTTTTAGTGTGTTGTATTGCTTCTTGATAACATCATCCCTTTCCAATAATTCTTTGAAAGATCGCTTTGGGATTTCAGGCGGGTTGCCGTGATGGGTGATCATCATTGCTGTAATGACAGGAAGAATACATGTATTCAAAGCTTCATACCGCTTTTCCGTACAAACCATATACCTCTTTCCATGAGGGTGCTCCAAACTCATAGAAAGATGCTCTAATACTATGGTCAGGTTATGATTGATATACGAGAACCATTGTGAGAAGGTTTTAGAAGTCTTCATGATGATGCAATTCAGGATATCAGCAGCATACGCTACACTTTGTGAGCCTTATGTCCGACGGTGAGGTACGCTCGCAACAGCAGTTCTAGCATCTCTAGCATCGAGAATTGTGAAAACACTAAAGCATCAGAAGCTTTTTTGATGATATGCCATTTTCCATGATTTCACTCAGCGCAGCTTCAAAAAAGTCTAAGGAGCTTACTTCGCTAGTATTTCTAGCAGGATCTTCGATATGAGAATATTCAGGCACAAGCATATGATTTTTACGTTATATCCAATCTTAGCCCTTGAAGGATAACAAGGTATTATTGCTTAAATATTCATAAAATAATTAGGAAATTAGCGACATTATGGGGATTTACTATTGAAAAATATTTCCTTTTTAGGATTCATAGAAGAATATGAGATTTGAGAGAAATTACTTTTTTAATATAAATTTTTATGTGAATACACAGGCATAAATGGGAAGTATCCTTAACTATCATGGGATCTCATATTGCTTTTTATATCTTACAAAATTGCAAGCAGTAGTTCAGTTTTGTAAGCAATAGAAAATCCCGTAATGCACATAGTATAGTGGAAGGTTCTCAGTATGTTGTTTATGTATAGAGGCAATATTTACACGAACAGCCTTGTTACAATGCGCAAAAGTAATATTAAGTGCACTCAAAGAAGCAATTCCGAAATTTAGAAACGGTGCGACTGCAATTATTACACTTAGCGTCATAACTATTCAAGATCTCTTACGCACATGTTGTACAGTTCTTATTTTTACGCATGCCAATACATATAGGTATGGCAAAGAATAAACCAGCCAAGAGTTTTTCATGTAGCTTTTGGGCTTTGAAGCGTTTCGGCAGGTATGAAATATCTAGTACTAATCCTAACTCTATCACTTACGACAAGGTATATTGCTGTTACGATGCAATAGTGTTACCTCACATGCATTGTCCCCTATTTCCCTATACTCACACCCATCACTTCTCCTGTTTTAGCGATCAGGCTCTTGGGCGAAAGCATCTTGCCTTAACGTACCAACAAGTTCACTAATTTCTGATGGGACAGGTGTATTCTCCCACTCATCTCCCTCTATCTGCTGAATCGCTCTTATAATCCAAGAGTTATTGATAAAACTGTATGCCAAGACTATTGCATGCCGAATATTAAAGCAGAGGTTGGGATTACTAATATTGCGTGCAGGAAAGCTTTCGAATAGTCCATTTAACCTCTCATAAAAGCCCATGTCATTTTCTATGCTTAAAAGTGTGTCCTCGGCATCATAATCAGAATCTAAGGCAGCACTCATACCTGAACACATAAAGTCAAGCATAGTTATATTGTGAAATGTATTACGTAAATTTCGCGTCCTACTATAAATACCTGTATCTTGCAGGGTTTGCTGCGTGAGCATTATTATTTGCGCAGCTTTATCGTGCGCTTTTATGAACGTATCATAGGTTGTGCTGTCAGATAGGCTGAATAGAAGAGGTATAGCATGTTCATCCCAGAAACGTGTAACGTTAGGCCGATCTTTATTGGCTTGTCGCAATACTATAGCCAGCGCTGAGGTAAGATAAGAGATAGAATCTTGCAAGTTGTACGAGTCGTTGTATATTGTTTGTGGTGCTGCACCTCTATCAAGATAGGCGAGACTAGCATGCAATATAGCTGAATGTAACAGAAAATATATCTGGCGAATGCTTGATAACCTCAGGCCGCTACTGTAGGAACACACCGCGCGTAAGGCTTCGTTAATACAAATCCAGCGATGTTCCGTCACCGGCCTGCTTAGAGCACGTGTTTGCGCTCTTCTCAGAGAATCTTCAGCCCCATTCATCAAATACATAAATGCTGCTCGAACGCCTTCAGGATTTTCATTATTATCTATACTCTCAAGTATAGCATCGCAGAATTCTTCCAGACTTCCATCTTCCCCTGCTTCTAAGATGTGTGCAACATAGGGATGCTGCAAGTCCAGTACTATGTCGGATAAATTCATATTGTTAACCATTATTTAATGTGCTTCTGACACGAACACTTCTTCTATCATCCACCGTTTTATTTGCGATTATACACCGGCACTAGATCATACTCAGCTAATATGGTGATCAGGTTAGAAAATCTACTTGATATACAGAGATCTTCTTTCACAAAGTGGTTTAGTTTCTTAACGTTATTTGTAATCCACAATACTGATGCAACGAAGCGCATCAGTAAACAGGAATCCACCTCTACATCGCCAGAGTCAAGTGCACATCCTAGTACCAGCGCGTTTAGACGATAAGTAAGTTGCGCATCGCATAATAATGCACCAGGTATTTGCTCAGTATTTGTTGATAAAATATTTGCACCGCGTGTTGACGGAAGATTTACTCCAAAAGCGATGTCTTTATCAAATAGCGTACTGGAAATTCGCCCTGTAAGAGGCATCTCCTCCATCTGTATCTCAACGATCTTAGGTATCACAAGGCAACTAAAATCATAAAATACCTCCCTTTGCATAGTAAATGCTTACAATTATGAGTGTTTCTTCCATACCTAAAACAAAGTTATCGTAGTCTAAAAAAATAGGCAGAAGTGAGGTGCATTGTTGCACCTTCTGTCAGAAAGAGAAGTACTGCTTAAAGCCTCTACGATTATTATTTGACATATGGCATTGCTCAAATCATCAGTGGTATTTTCTATATCCCCTACATCCCTGTTAATATGAGCCAAATATGCACACAGTAACACAGCACGCAACAAGAAAGACTTTCCTTCGTCCTTGTAAAAGAACTTACATTTTACAGCTCCACGTGTATATCCTGTATATAAACACGTTATACACAAAGCGTTTTTTATGAGAGTGTCGGGTCTTGAATCCCTGCTAACGCGTTCTCTTACAGTTTTTAGGTTGGTTTCGGCACTTTCTACTACACATGCAAAGGCGGCGCAAACTCCTTCAAAGTCTTCCTTCTTTGATACACTATACAGCACCGAATTGCAGAATTCTACTGAACTTACCTCTCTCAGGCCATCCGAAATATCCTCAACACCGACATATGGGATATATGCAACGTGGGAATATGAGGCAAAGGCATCTGTTTGGTTATTTGAACTCATGTCACTACCGTAGTATTTCCTATGTTTTATATGGGCACTGCAGCGCACTTTTCTGCTTCATAAAAGACTGTACATTGGCACTAAATCATCTTTAGCTAATGTGGCGATAAGGTTAGAAACTCTACTTGATATCTCAGGGTCCCCTTCTAAAAAGGGGCTCAGTTTCTTGACGTCGTTTACAATGCACAATATCGATGCAATAAAGCGCATCGGTAAGCAGTAATCAATATTATTCCCGAAGTTAACCGGAAATCTCAGTACTAGAGTGTTTATCCGATAAGTAAGTGGCATATAGCGCAATGATGCGCTAGGAATTTGCTTAGTATTTGTTGAAAGAAGCATTGCTCCAGAATTTATTTCTTTGTCTAATAACGTACTGGCAATATGATCAGGTAGTGGAACATCAATCAACATCTCCTGTACTTCAACAATCTTAGGTATCGCAGAATCATGAATACCACGAAATACATTCAACGACGCATCAACTGCTCTGGAAAACATATGATCAGCTAAAACTATTTCTACTTTACCTATACAAGATCTCGAAAGCTTCAAAATAAGATTGATGAATGCATTGGGCTTATTGGAGCGAGTGCCAACACCAACAGGTGTATACCTTAAAGCCCCTACAATATGTAAAGCATTTGTTGCTTGATATATAGCATCGCTCAAATTGTCAATAGTATTTTCTATATACTCTGCATCTCTGTTAAGGTGACCCAAACAAGCATACAATAATCCGGCATGTAACAAGAAATAGATTTCCTCATCTGTTGCATCTATACGTGCAAGCTCTACACATACATTCATGAGGTAGCAAGCGTTTCTTGTTAGAACATGAGCTGCCGAACCACTTTTAGCACGCTCTTCAGCCTTTTTTAAGCTGGTTACAGCACTTTCTAATACATATGTCAAGGCAGCGAAAACTCCTTCCAGGTCTTCCTTTTGTGATATGCTATACAGTACTGAATTGCAGAATTCTACTGAACTTGCATTTCCTCTGCTATTCAGTATATTTACAATATACGGGTGCAAGGCATCTGTTGAGTTATTTGGATTCATTTCATTACCATAGCATTTCCTGTGTTTTTGGTAGGCACTACAGAGTCATTTTCTGCTTCAGCAGCGACTGTACGTCGGCGCTAAATCGTTTTCAGCTAATGTGGTGATAAGGTTGGAAAATGCTCTCGGTACGCCTGCGCCGTCCTTTAATACGTTGAGACCCTCTATATCTCCTGAGGCAAACAAGATTGACACCATAAAACGCATTAGTAAGCATGAATCACTTTCGCACGTATCATAGGAGATAGGAAGTCTACTTACTAGGGTACGCAATCTGTATGTAAGTGTTTCATAGCGTAATGTCGCAATGGGTATTTGCTCATTTTTTTCAGCACTGATTGATATAGCATCTAAT
This sequence comes from Anaplasma phagocytophilum, assembly GCF_023476575.1. Taxonomy (GTDB): domain Bacteria; phylum Pseudomonadota; class Alphaproteobacteria; order Rickettsiales; family Anaplasmataceae; genus Anaplasma; species Anaplasma phagocytophilum_A. The sequence continues at coordinate 8,633 of NZ_JAHLEX010000040.1, forward strand.
TTATGAGAGACTGATGCATCACGTGTATATTCGACATCGCGCAACATTTCAGGCGTTTCCCTCAACGCACTCACACCCCCGACTTCACATAATGAGGCCTGCAGCACCTTAACCGAAGCTGTTATGTCGTACATCCCCTTCATTGTTCGCCTCGAAACATTAAATGTCTTTTCTATCAAACAATGAACCAGGCTTACTTCCTCTATTCCAAGCCCATATAAGCAAGATACACCCCATACATCCCAGTTAGTCGTAACATTGATTACGTCACCTATTTTATGCACAATGTATATAGCATTTATGGTCTTAGTAATAGCTTTGCTCAAATCAGCAGTGTCTACATCTTCCCGATATTCCGATACCCTATCAAGACACGCATTATTGGCAAAGGCTTCAGCTTCTGATAGTACAATATCTTTTGCTCTAGAAATGGGAATGTAGCAAAATGTCTGTACAACGTCTAAGTGTTTAGCAATCAGTTCAATGGTGAGCATTAACAGACTAAATTGCTCTTTTAGACAATTTCTAACACAGCTGCGCTGGCGCAGAGGAGTATGTCTATTGACTAATGAAACTATTCTGGAAGTTTGCTCGGTTTCACTGAGTAAGTTGCGGTATATGAGAGCGCGGGGTGGCGAATATGTAGCATGCAACGTATACTTGGGTATCAAGTGTACAGCGTCGTAGAATATACGCATAGCAGCGGCGCAGCGTTCAATTGTTTCATTTTCTCTAATTGTTGCACTACTGTCCAACGCCATGGGAAATAGCACGCTACGTGGGGTATGGTGGCGATAGTGTTGCATAGTTACTATCATTGTGACGATTATAGAAGGAACCTTGTTCAGTTCATGATTGCGTTGGATAATAGTACGGTTTTCACCGCGGTAAATGGTAACTGTGTACCACAACGCATTGAATAACTCACTATGGGCCTCATCAAATTTTTCCCAAGAAGCACCCATAGGTTGTGATTCTTCTAGCAATGCCTGCTGGGTAATGAGGCAGCTTGTTTGCGTTATACTCTGTAGCACATTTCCTAAATGGATTAAGTATATGCTATGGTCTTCAATTGCACTATCAGGTGTCTGAGGGTATTGCTTT
>NZ_JAHLEX010000041.1:0-8219 GCF_023476575.1 Anaplasma phagocytophilum
GAAGATTTCACCCAAAAGACAAGCACCAGTTATGACCTGGAATACCACACAAAAGAAGCCGTAAGACAAACTCTCACAGTTCCATCACAGTGCAAGGTATTGCGTCTCACACAACCGTATGTACAACCTTCAACACGCATATTGTCCGCAACCGAGACATAAATAGTGGCATAATGTTACAATACCACTGCTTCATATACTATACTGACTATAATCACCCCGGTACACGCAATATGTTCCGTGCTAGAACTATTCTCATACTACTATACACGCTTCTCAGAACCAATTAGCTTCTCAAGCTGCCCATTGAAATCGCGATTCAGCTTTACAAATCCCTTAGTCAAAACTGAAGGCAATGCAGAGAACTCACCCTTTCCTTCAAGTGCGTCTTCCAACTGCCCCAGTACCACAGCATCCAAAGTTTTGTTGCTCAAGCACGTCAAGATATTCTCAATGGTCCTCGCTACACCCTTGTACTTACTTAGAGGATGTGCCACAGAACAACTAGCAATGTTACGCACGCTTCTGATTTCATTACCCATCAAGTCAAGAAAGGCCAACCTCACCAACTTGACCAATACAGCACCCTTTTCTTGAGCTTCTATGGCATCAATTGTAATCATAATATTACAAAGCGTATCAAGAGCATTACACACGTTTCCTCTAACTAAAATAGTTATAGAACGATTTTGTGCATCTACACTCACACTACCGATTGAACTTTCCGCACGCAGTAATTTCACTAATCGCTGACTAGGGCCTGATTCTAAGTCCAAATATTCAGAGGTCAAAGGAGACACCGTTACTGTGTCCTTATATACTCCTACAATATACGATGACCTTCCCCCCGCTCTCAGTACCACAAAATTCTCGGTTGCAAGAGCACTAGCCTGCTCCAAAATCGAAGAGAGAACCTCCTGTTTAAAGGTAAAACCATGACGAAGCATATGCCATACCATAGTGTTGACATCACAGTACGTGAATTCTCCTTCTGGAATTAGCTCCACGAGATTTTTTTCACCATACTTAATGGCAACACTCATGGAAAAAATGGCTCTAGACGCTATGCCCGCATCCAAGGTTGTAAACTTTCCCTTGAAATTTTCAACACATCTTGCATCAGCAAACGATATTACTATGCTTTGACTACTAATATTGGCGTATATTATCACAGTTGTACTTGTGTAGGTTGTGTTGCTGCATTGTGAACAATTTTTATTAAGAAAACAATAATTCCTCAGGTAAAATCGATGCACAAACCAACAAAATGTACGCAACCCCTGACTTTAGCAAAAGAAATTTTCGCTATGTAAATGCTACATATCTCCAATAGAAACTTTCTGCTTAAATATTACACATAGAGTGCCGAGATAAACTGATATACCCGCAGCCATAAGGAGAATCAAAACTGGTATTTTCACTAAAGGTCCCAGAAAGAAGTACGGCTCTAGTAAAGTCTTTCCCATAATCAATACTGCAACCATTGAGGCTGCAGAAAGAAACACATACCCTAGCTTTATTCTTAACGCTTCGCATCCAGCATACAAATTATTCACTTTAAGATACAATAAAAGCAGCATAGCATTGGACCATGTGCCTATTGTGCCACCTATCGCTATTCCAACATGTCCGTAAACTTTCATCAACAGATAAGAACATAAAGCATTTGTCCCTATAGACACTATAGAAAATAACGCTGGTATGGTGAATTCTCCCCTTGCATAAAAGAATAACAAAAGGATCTTACTCATCACAAATGCCGGAAGTGACGCAGCCAATACAGCTAACACGGGCACCGTATTGCCGATAGCCCAATAGTCAAATTGGCCGTAATTCAGTAGAGCCATGAGAACCGGCTCAGGAGAAGCTATAAGAATTGCTGCAGATGGGATGATTAGCGTCATACCCAAGTCCAAAGCGCTGTTCTGCTTCTCTATCATTTGGCAAGTATCACCGCTTCTAGCAAGTTTTGCTATTGTTGGCATTAACACAATGCTCATCGATATACCCACCAACGCCTGCGGTAGTTGATTTACTCTATCAGCATAGTAAAAATATGATATTGCCCCGGGAATGTAACTAGCAAATATAGTATTAATCCATATACTGATCTGCTGCATACAACCGCTGAAGAATGACATACAGGACCTTTTAGCAAAGATCTTTATGTCCTTGTTTCCACGAGGAATAACCAATCTTACAGACAGCTTCTTGCGTGTTGCTATAAATACCGACAAACAAAACTGTATAATCGCTGCGGTAGATACAGCCACAGAAAAGTAATAGACTGGACTGAACCAGTGCGGAACCAAAGCACTGATTATTATACATGAGTTCAGGATCACAGGTGCGGCTGCTGTCACATAAAAACACTGATGTGTCTGCAATATTCCACCTATTACAGACATCAAAGATACAAATAACAGATAGGGTAGCATTATCCTTGTCAGTTCTACCGACAAACCAAACTTATAACTGCTCCCCAAAAATCCTGGGGCAAATGTACCTAGTACCTGTGGAGTGAAAATAGCGAGCGATAGACAAAAAAGTGTTAAAAACCAGAACAATAGCGAAAATATTTGATCAGCAAACTCCTGTGCTTCCTGTGGGTCAGATAGCTTCTGTGAGTATTGCGGTACAAAACTTACACTCAATGACCCTTCAGCAAAGTACGCCCTAAACAAGTTAGGTAGACGAAATGCCGCAAGAAATACGTCTGATAGCCCTTGCGCTCCTAAGTGATACGCTACTAATGCATCTCTTACAAGTCCCAAAATCCGTGAAAAAAACGTTATGAAACTGAACGCAAAAATCTTCTTGAGCATAGTTTGACTTTGTTACTTAAAATCCCAACAATACGCTGAGATGGCCCCTAGGCCCATAGCGCGATTATAGAATAACAGGCCTTTATGTCAATTTGTTTCAAAATACACACAATAGTTGAATGGATAGCCAATATTTATCCTGTTGCTTTTAGGTTGTGGTTTCTAAAGGTACACTGGTATGCTCTCTCCTACATTACTGGCATATTGTTCGTTTATTGGTATCTTAGGAAGGTGGGAAAGTACCTGCCTTTACATAATGAGCTATTGGAGTCCCTACTATCATGGTCAGTTTTGGGAGCCATCATAGGTGGAAGAGCTGTATATGTTCTGGTATACAACCCAGACTTTTACTTTCAATTTCCTCTTGAGATTATCAAAATCTGGCATGGCGGTATGTCCTTTCACGGAGGGTTTATAGGTTCAATCACTTGTACATTTGCCATATGCAAGAAACGCAAAATAGCTTTTGCACCGCTTTTAGACTTATGTGCGTGTTCTATACCACTGGGGCTTTTTTTAGGTAGATTGACTAACCTAATTAATGGCGAACTTTATGGTAGGGTCACTAACTCTTGCATAGGGATAGTATTTCCACGAAGTGGCGATATGCTCCCTAGGCATCCTTCGCAACTATACGAAGCCCTGTTTGAAGGACTGATACCCCTAATACTTTTTAATGCACTGCTACGTCTTACAAACATAAAGCAACATCCCGGTATGATCGCATGTGCTTTTTGTGTCTGGTATGGTACAGCAAGATGCGTAATTGAGTTTTTTAGGGAACCAGATATTCAAATTGGATCCGTAGCATTTGGATGGGTAACTATGGGCATGATTTTATCAGTACCCATGATATTAATCCCGTTGATAGTATTTGTTGTACTTGTGTACAACAACGTAAAATATAGAACTCCATAGGGATATGCTCATTATTGCAAAGCCAAATACAGTTTTTTTGACATAAAGAACACTAAATCCTTAGAGAGTTAGTAAAATCATCGCTGCTCACAGCATTTTATGCATTTACATCCTTTCTAGTATCTATTAAATAACTATACTAATACTAGTATGTGGTGTATAGTACACACATCTTGGTTTTGCGTCTTTATCGTCATGAAATTGCAGAAGCCTAACTCTTATATTGAGGACATAGAAAAAGTTCGCTACACACCTCAGCTACAGCAAAGTATATTTCTTAGTCAATACAACAGTGCCAGGTATCCTGATACCTATGTAAACGAAATATCTGCAGTGACTGGGTGTACAATGCTAGGAGATACTGACAATTTTACGACAAAATTAAACTGAAAATCTGCTACAATTGTTCTCCTGAGCCCTGATATCTGAAATACTGCAGTCCGCGCACATGTAACTCAGGTGTTGTGAAAGATACTATCTAGGCGGAGGTCTTATACATCCGACGCAAGCTAAATAAGCTTCTCACTTGTCATAGCTGCCCTTCCACGCAAAGGTGACTTAAACGAATAATTTATTCTAGAGGGGACATTGTTAGCCTTTGGTCGCAGTGCGATCAGTTTATATCATATACAAATGCTGTGGGGGCAAAGGCGGATCATAAGATCTTAACCTGTACTTGACGAAAATAATCCATGCACACTTTCATCTGTACTACCCTGTCTTTATAGAAAAACACATGTATTTGCCACCTATTCATGCGAGTAGAGAATGATAAACTCCTTTGAGGCTGATCTCTATGGAGGAAGGGTGCTTATCTGTGCCTAATCAGAGAGAGTTGGTTGTCCGTCCGGAGAGAGTCGTGATGCAGTACACTGACTTACACGGCAAGCGTAAGATCCTAAAGGCGCAGGGGTTACTTTCTAGGTGCCTACAGCACGAGATTGACCACTTGAACGGTACCGTATTTATCAAGCACATTTCAAAGCTAAAGCGTGACCTGGTGATGCAAAAAATGAGAAAGGCTGCCTCGCTTAGGAAGAACTAGTAAATTTTAAATCATAAAGTACCTCATTGCAGACCGAATTTTTCTGGAGATCTTTAGCGCAAATTACAGGGAAGGTGTTCTCATGTTGGTATGAACATACATTATTGCATTTTTGCCTGTAGCGGTTTTGTAGTGCATGGGGTACAATCGTACGCTCAGAGTAGTGACAAACTCATCAGGAAACGCATTTACCAACCTGGTGGGTATATCTCTCCTGAGCCGAGATGGTATCTTAACAATCCGCATAACCTAAGAACAAATAGCCGATCCAATTGAAAATTTTCCCACACATTTACGTTACTACTGCAACGGCTCCGACCAGGTAATGAGCCTCATCATCGCAGCTGGCTTAGTAGGGTGCTTCACACTCAAAAACCTAAAAAGGGGCACTTCGTTAATGTCGTTTTGTCAATCTTGTTCCTTTTTATCGCTCTCAGTGCTAATTTTTCACTCTCAGCTTCTAGACACAATCACCGTCACGGCTGCTCAGTGGTAGCACTAATACCTCTCATACCTGGGGTATGATTCACAGTTGTACATGCTTTTAAGTTATGCAGAGCTAGTGTGACGTACAGTGATGTTTTTATGGTAGAAGCATGATTACATGCGATATGTTGCACAAAGATCGTGGTTACACTGCTCTTAGTCGTCTTAACCACGGCCTTGCCTAGTATTAAAACACCTACAGGAAAGTTTTAAAAACACGCTGGTATAACCATCTTATCCCCATCTTGATTCGTGGTTGTATGAGTCTTTAGTTATGCTAGAGCAGGTGTGATATACAGTAATGCTTTGTAGTAGAGGCATGATTCACATATGCGCAGATTTCCCAAAACTCGTCGTTGAACTTAAATAACAAGCCTTTTCGCTATTACGGTATTGCGCATTAGTCTTAACCACAGCTATTTCGGACTTGCACTGGGCTGAATAATACCTGTGTCAGTTTTGAAAACACACTTGCATGTTTCTATTCTTAATGGATGTATACACGAGAGTTTTCTAGTAGCTAGCCGTACGCCCACACAACAATATTGTCAATGCAGAATACACCTTACCCTTCCTCACTTACGAAGCATCCTATAACACTGCCCTAAAGACGGTAGAACACCATTTCCGGCAACCCGCACCACTAACGCATTAACTCACATATTATAAAGAGAGAGATAAAAGTACTCTCTCAAGACCACCAAGAAAAAGCACTTGAGAGAGGCCACAAACTATAAAACCAGCAAGATACTGCAAAGCTAAGTGAATGCTTACATCAAACACATTTTAAAAAATGCTACGTATGCATCCCCAAAGATGCCGATACCAGAGAAGAAAGCAAAAAACGTACAAACGCCGCAAGAGGAGTAAGCACTACCTCCCCTAAAGCAATACCACCAGCTCTTACACAGAGCCCTGAACTCTACGCGTTACTTCTCGCTTTGTAAACGAGCAATATCATAAGCCTTTAGCTTACCCGAGAGCGCACTAATCTTACGCGCTGCCGTATTTCTATGAAATACACCCTTATTGACGCATCTGTGGATGTTAGACTCAGCCTTACGGAACGCAGCTATAGCATCCTCTATAGGAGAATTAGCCTCCAAAGCTGCCACAAACGCCTTTACGGAGTTACGAACCCTACTTTTGCGTACACGATTAGAAAGTGTGCGCCTCCCGATAACCCGTACCATCTTCTTTGCGCTAGCGTGATTTGGCATCCCGTCTCAATCCTCGTCTTACTACTACCACGGCACTCTACAGGAAATTCGTCAGAAATGCAAGTCAGTTTCTCCCACTTGGACCAAGACGGAAAAAGAAAGACCACCGTTTGTACCCTATATTCTACTCATTTCTCAACTGTCTACCACCCCCTATCATACGGTTTTTCAACGTCTCCATGAACTCTTCTTTCCCCAAATCAGGATCGATGGGAGAAAGAATTTTGATTGTGACTGTACCACGCTTCTTTCTAAATGATACAATGCCCGCCGGCCAATATTTTCCAGTATTCATCACCACAGGCACGACAGGTACCCGTAACTTTTGATATACCATTGCTATTCCGACATGATAATCCTTACTACAGTTTTCACCGTACCGCACCCTAGTGCCCTCTGGGAAGATTAAAATTGTTCTTCCATTCTTGGAACATTCATCACACTCCCTTACCATTTTTCGTAATGCAGCAACTCTCTGCTTTCGGTCTATAAATATCATCTTCAACCAGCTTAGATATAGCCCGATAAATGGTATAAAACGCACCTCTTGCTTTAACACGTAAGAAACGTTGGGAAACTCTACAAACAATATTATAGTTTCAAGCGGGGATTGGTGTTCTGAAGCTACTATGTAAGGCTGTGACGGCAGATTGTCCCTACCAACTACTTCATAAGTAATACCATCAAGCATTTTGCACAAAAATAATATCCCCTTACACCACTTAATAGCCAAGACGATCCTTAACGAAACCGGAATAAAAAGAAGTATGGGAGCAGTTAGTATGAAATAAAAAATTGTAAACAACGTAGAAAGAACATAGAATGACAAAGCTTTGCCCTCGCAGTACATTGTGGTCTACAAGGGTACCAGCGCTCTTGATAATGTAAAGCTTTATCGGTTTGAGGAAAAAGGGTGTGTCCGTAAGACCTTTGGTTGTTTTGCCTGATAGCCGGTTGTTTCTGTGCTCTGAAGAGGTACAGGAGACTGACTTCTGTGAGAAGTTCAATTCATTAATTGAGGACATGTTTGACACCATGTACGCCGAGCAGGGTATAGGCCTAGCCGCAGTTCAGGTGGGCGTACATAAGCGCATTTTTGTAGTTGACTTGGGGCCTAAAGCTGAGGAATCTAGTGAAACCGTTGATTATGACTCTGATGGTTATCATTCTACCTGTGGCCCTATGGTTGTTATTAACCCTGAAATTATAGAAAGATCTACCGAGCTGATCTCTATGGAGGAAGGGTGCTTATCTGTGCCTAATCAGAGAGAGTTGGTTGTCCGTCCGGAGAGAGTCGTGATGCAGTACACTGACTTACACGGCAAGCGTAAGATCCTAAAGGCGCAGGGGTTACTTTCTAGGTGCCTACAGCACGAGATTGACCACTTGAACGGTACCGTATTTATCAAGCACATTTCAAAGCTAAAGCGTGACCTGGTGATGCAAAAAATGAGAAAGGCTGCCTCGCTTAGGAAGAACTAGTAAATTTTAAATCATAAAGTACCTCATTGCAGACCGAATTTTTCTGGAGATCTTTAGCGCAAATTACAGGGAAGGTGTTCTCATGTTGGTATGAACATACATTATTGCATTTTTGCCTGTAGCGGTTTTGTAGTGCATGGGGTACAATCGTACGCTCAGAGTAGTGACAAACTCATCAGGAAACGCATTTACCAACCTGGTGGGTATATCTCTCCTGAGCCGAGATGGTATCTTAACAATCCG
>NZ_JAHLEX010000041.1:8319-9712 GCF_023476575.1 Anaplasma phagocytophilum
CTGTAGCGGTTTTGTAGTGCATGGGGTACAATCGTACGCTCAGAGTAGTGACAAACTCATCAGGAAACGCATTTACCAACCTGGTGGGTATATCTCTCCTGAGCCGAGATGGTATCTTAACAATCCGTGTACGGCTATGACAGACGAACGTAATAAACCCAATGTCGAAGATATTAAAATGTTCGCGGAGGTCTTGAGATTTTATCATGATAGCGGGATAACACATACACTAAACGATAACCTGCACCCAGATAACACTTTAAGTCCTGCAAATTTTGAAAAATCTCCCGTCGTACCTGACAGTGCAAAAACCCGTGAGCCTCAAGAGACTACCCTTAATAAAACAAGTAACAAGAAGAGCTCTTCTGATGCAAATATGCTTCAATGGGTGGAAGAATCAAGAAAGGCAGCTGCTAACTGTGCAAATTTGGCTGAGCTGAGAGCGTCTATATGCGCATTCGAAGGATGTGAAATAAAAAAAGCAGCTGTGAATACCGTTTTCTCCGATGGTAACCCGAAATCTAAGATTATGTTGATAGGAGAAGCCCCTGGAAGCACGGAAGATAGGGAAGGTATACCATTTTGTGGAGCTAGTGGACAATTGCTTGATAAAATGTTTGCAGCCATTAACCTAAATCGCTCATCAAACATATACATAAGTAATACTGTTTTCTGGCGCCCACCAGGCAATCGCAAACCCACAGATTTTGAGCTCGAAGTGTGTAGACCGTTTGTGGAAAAACACATATCGTTAGTGGATCCAGATGTAGTTGTAATGGTAGGTAGCACAGCGTGTTATTCACTACTACAAACGCCTGACAACATTTCACGACTCAGAGGAAAGTTTTATGAATATACAAACAGCTTTCTCTCTCGTTCCATAACTGCAATGGTCATATTTCACCCAGCATATCTCCTGAGACAACCTCAGCAAAAACGGCTTGCCTGGGAAGATTTGAAGATGTTGCGCGCTTATATCGAAACGCACAAAATTCAGGTAAATACCTAGTGCACATGCAGGGTGTTTACTGCTGCATACCATTAAATATAAACTTACAAATTTAAGCAACGAGTTATACCTTATAATACGCTACTATTGAGGAGTTTATTGATATCTATGCATAGGAATAATACGGCAAGTACATATGCTTTGCTGATAAAGACAAGGGACTGCCAAATGAAAGTGCGTATGGCTTCGCTAGTAACAAGTTAAGATCTGCTGATCGTTAATTATGCGCTGAACGACTTTATAACACATTGTGCAATATCCATTAAGTTTGTTTCCCGACACAAGACACTCACTTAAGATGCTCATATAGCCAATATGACAACATCCATAGATTATCAAATCATGTTGAAAGGAAAAATACTGGATTTGAGTTAAATAACCATA
>NZ_JAHLEX010000042.1 GCF_023476575.1 Anaplasma phagocytophilum
TGAACACGTGAGTTTTTTGCATCTTCCTGACCAAGACCCTGCCCTCAGTGGGTGCTAAACATATGTGAATCCACCTGCTATATAATACTGAACTCTATATGGTACAAAAAATGTGAACGTTGGAAACGTGTTATTCCATTCGTACGGCTATACTTTTCTGAGCACTTTCAGTATATAAACTTCTATAGCCACTACTACAAAACTCCATATCTGGTGCAAAGACGCTAGATACAATGGTACCCCATGCACCAAAGTGGCTACACCAAACAAAAATTGCAGCATGATACCAAAACACAGCATCCATGACTCTTTCAAACGCATAAGCAGAGGTATAGCCCCCGCACTCAACAACACAATAGTAGCAAACAGCCGGTGTAGAAACTGTACAACAACTTCGTTGTATAAAAATTTGCTTGTTAATAGCTCTCCAGAAAGTATTTGGCTCGGAATTATGTCTCCATCCATCAGAGGAAAAGTGTTGAAGATAAGGCCAGCATCTAAGCCAGCCACTAACGCACCTAAGACCATCTGCAACCCTGTTATAACAAGCATGAATATAGCAAAAACATATTTGCCATATGTCACTTTATGTACCGCAACTACACCTCTACTTTCTAAAAAGCTATGCCATAGCAGAGAAAACAGTACAATTGTAAGAAATAAGTGTGCTGCTAGCCTGAAATGGCTCACATAAGGTACATCTACCAGACCACTCTTTACCATAAACCAGCCTATTGCACCCTGTAATGCCCCTAATAATGCTACTATACCAAGTCGCGCAGCCAAGGCTCCTTTGATTTGCCTTTTTACTGCAAAATAAAGCATAGGTACGAAGAATATAATGCCGAGAATCCTACCCAGTAATCTATGCACATACTCTGTCATGTATATGCGCTTGAAGTCACTCAGTGAGATTCCGGAGTTAATGTAGAGATACTCCGGGGTTTTTGCGTATTTTTCCTTTTCCCGAACCCAATCTACGTCACTAATTGGAGGCAGCACGCCAGTTACAGGGCGCCATTCAGTAATAGATAATCCAGAATTTGTCAGACGCGTCACACCCCCAACAAAAACCATAAGAAGGACCATGATGCAACAAGTACCTAACCATGTTGCAATGTGTGATGTGCGCATAGCTACTGCCTTTAAAACCGAAATTATAACTCCGTCCCTGTATCTCTCACAACAAAACAGTCGTTTAACCTAGTAAACCATGTCCATGAAATGTAGCCTTACTTCTCCTTTTACCAATATATATGCTGCACTATCCGGGTTTTTATAACCGCGAAATTAGAACCAGTAGTTAGAAATTTCTCAATTTTGTACCCATACAATTTTGTGCCTATATATAGGCAGGTCATATGCTCACCAAGCCGGTGGTATCTGTGGAAATTGTTATTGACATTTTCATACACTAGTGTTAGCTGTGGTGGTTGCATGAATGGTCTGGAGTTGAAGATGGGGAGAGTGTTCTGCCTATTGAGTCTGGTGGTGTTGGTAGCAAGTTTCCCTTTAATCAGTCGCTGGGTCTCTGGGGTTAAGAACCAGAATCAACAGGAAATCGAGGCCATGATAGAGGAGTATATATATAAGAATCCTCATAAGGTCGTGAGCGCTTTGAGCAAAGGACAGGTTGCAATGAATAAAGCTGAGATGCGTAAGAGAGTGTTGGAGAACAAGGATCTTCTTGAGGATGCCTCTTATCCCCTGTTTGGTAACAAGAAAGGGGAAGTGTTCTTAGTAGAGTTCTTCGATTATTCGTGTGGATATTGTCGCACAATGCTTCCTCACATTAAGGAGATTTTGGCTGATGGTCGGGTAGGAGTGATGTTTAGGGATCTTCCTTTATTGGGAGAAGCTTCTATGCTTGCGGCACGAGCTGCTCTTGCCGTGCATTTTATCAACCCTGAAAAGTACATCGACTTTTACTATGCTGCTCTGGTTCACAATAAGATGTTTAGCGAGGCTGAGATAGCAGAGATTGTAGAGTCCATTGGGATATCATGGGAAGAGTTGGAGAGGTCTTTGGTTCAGAATGACGAAAGAATTTCTAAGATGTTGGCCGATACCAAGGCTCTAGCTACAAACCTCAATGTCAGTGGTACGCCCACTGTTGTAGTAGGTGATTCTGTGTTTGTAGGGGCAAGTGATCTTCAGTCACTTCGTGACATGATCCAAAATGCAATTGATGCAAAGAATAAATAACTTGTAGAGTTTCTGTTGTATCAAAATCAGGTAATCTGCAGTTAGTTCGTGGCATGATACGAAAAGTACAATAGATAAAAAGAAATGACTGGTAAAGTTGCTATTGTATATCGAAATCAGGTTATCTCCTGTCACTCCTTGGATGATCCAAAAGTGTAATGGGTGTTAAAAAATAAATATTCAGTAGAGTTGATATAGAAGAACCAAAGTTAAGGGATATGTAGCGACTTCTTGAGATGATCAAAAGTGCCATGGATAGAGAAAGTTGTTTCATGAGTCAAAAGCGGGTTGTCCTCAGTTACATATCCGAAGTGTGAAGAGGCATAAAAATGGGCCACTGCTGGAGTTTCTCTGCGAGCAAAATGCAGAACTAGCAAGTTTTGGAACATACCCAAATCTTTGCGGAGTTTCGACACATAACGCTTGCACCCAAAATACCATCCCCGTGGCCTTTTTTTTGGGGGGGTGTACGGTGAACTATCGGCTCTCTGCCATCAGTGCTTTAAGATATTCCGTAATGTGGCTTATGCTGATTTCTTCCTGTTTTCCTGTTAGCATATGTTTACAAGATATTGCGTCACGGTTTACCTCTTCATCTCCTAGAATCAGTGCAATATCAGCTTTCTGTCTATCTGCCCGTTTCATGCCCGTTTTTAATCTGGTTACTGCGTCGCAAATTACTTGGATGCCGGATAAAGTCCGTCTAATCTCATAAGCGATACGCATTGCATGACTTACGACTTCCTCACAAATCGGCAAAATAAACACACAGAACTTTCGTGTCCTAGAATAGCTCATCAATGCTGCAAGTCTTTCCACCCCACCAGCAAATCCTATTGCGTGTACATTTTCACCGCCCATAGCTGCTACAAGATTGTCGTATCTACCACCAGCAATTATCGCATCCTGTGACCCCAGGCTTGATGTTTTATACTCAAAAACGGTGCCTGTATAGTAGTCCAACCCCCTCACCAACTTGCTATTAACTGCATATGGTATACCCAAATTCGCGAGATGGTCTTTCAATCCTTCAAAGGAAGCTCTAGTCTCAGCATCGTAAAAATCCTCGATTGAAGGTGCAGTACTGAGTATTTCTTTATCAGTAGTTTCTTTCGAATCTAGAATTCTAAGAGGATTAGTCTGCAATCTTCTCCTACTATCCTCAGAAAGCTCAGAGCGATATTTCTCAAAAAAACTAAGTAAGCTAGCCCGATACGCGTTCATGCACTCACTACTTCCCAGGGAATTTATTTCTAGAGTAACATCACAGTGCAACCCAAACACTTCCAGAACACAATATGCTAGAGAGATAATTTCAGCTTCAACCTGGCTTCCGCTTACACCAAAACACTCATAATTTATTTGGTGAAACTGTCTCTGCCGACACTTCTGCGGTCGTTCATAGCGAAACACTGGCCCCGCCGTGAATAGTCGCGCAGGAGGCTGAATTTTTTCGCTCAACAATAACCGCACAACTGCAGCAGTAAATTCTGGGCGCAACGCAAGGACATCCCCGCCACGATCCGCAAAAGTATACATTTCCTTGCCGATAACGTCTGTAGAATCCCCCAAAGTTTTGCAAAAAACCTCTTGGAATTCAAATATAGGAGTCTGCACAGGCAGAAAACCAAAGCGCTCTCCAATTTCTTGAGCAACATTTTGTATATGGAATAATTTGTAATATTCTTCAGAAAGTAAGTCCTTTGTACCTCGCACCGGTTGAAATCCACCTACTTTCATATTTTCCTATCCCCAAACTTGTTTTTATGATGTCCCGAAGACAGAAAATGTGTACATTTTTTTTGCAAAATTATCTACCAAATTGGTACAATGCTGCAAAGTAAGAGGAACACGATGGAAAATACACAAGAGGTTCTATATGAGGGTAAGTCCAAGATTATTCTGCGCTACCCGGAAAATGAAAGGGCAGTGATACAGCGTTTTAAGGATACTCTTACAGCGTTCAATGCACAAAGAAGAAGTGAGCTACAGGGAAAAAGTGCACTAACAAACAGAATAAGTTCTCTTCTGATGGAACACCTTGAAGCAAGTGGTATACGTACACACTTTTTGTCATTTTTGAATGAGAACGAACAGTTGGTACGCAAGTTAAACATGATTCCTCTAGAGGTGGTAGCTAGAAATATCGCAGCTGGAAGCATGTGTAAAAAGTTCGGGATTCCTAAGGGTAACGCCTTGGCTGCACCTATAGTGGAGTTCTATTATAAAAACGACGGACTGTCGGACCCGATGATAGCGGAGGATCATGCAATTTGCTTTGGTCTTGCTTCAAAAAGCGAGCTCGCACGCATGCGAGAAATAGCACTGCAAGCTAATAAGATTCTTAGTGTACTCTTTTCCGAAGTTAAAATATTACTCGTAGATTTTAAACTGGAATTTGGTAGAGATCCGCATGCTGAGCAGGGAATTGTTCTAGGAGACGAAATTAGCCCTGATACCTGTAGGCTTTGGGATGCATCTACCCTTACGGTGCTGGACAAAGATCTGTACAGGTTCGACATAGGCAACATTGCGGAAGGGTACCAGGAAGTTTTACAAAGGCTAGAACAGTACTTTAAAAGCAAATAAAAGACCAATCTGCTCTAAGTTTTAAGGCGGTATTGCGTGATAATCCAGAAAGTATAGCAGTATACACGTAGTTTTTGCGTTCCCTATCTAACATTACTGACACTGGATGTGCACAGTGTTGTATCACAACGGCTTACTCAGCTTTGAGGCAGAAAGTCCCTGTGCTATAACTTTGCAACTAGGAGGCTCAAGCCGCTTTACTCGCGTGCTACGGTACGAGAGGGCTTATAACAGCACGCATTCTCCGGCAAACACTATTATCTCTGCCCTCGTTAGAATTGCGAGATTATAACTACCTCTCACGTGGTGCGTGCATCTGTATATCATATACATCATCATTTAGTAAATTTTTTAAAATTTATTGACTTTTATCCAAAATGCAGTGCCTACTCTGAGCAATACGTAAAGATTTTTACCAATACAGTGCGTATTGTTTTGAGTTGAGGTATGATATGGGACAAGCTGAAGCAACGCGTATCAGTATACTAGAGCATGCGCGCCTTTTAAATTTTTATATGCTAGAGGAAGTATTTAAGCTCTCTCGGCATGTATCAGCAACCTGCACAGAGGAGACTATATTATCCGTAAAAGAAGAAATAGAGAGTGCATATTCTGCTTTAAGTGTTGAAGTGGTATGTCATGAGAAGGAATATTACCACGGAGCTCTCAAAGCTCTAGAAGCTATTAGAGTACTCATTTTCATCAGTAAGACAAGAATGCATGGGAATGATGTGTCCACATCCACGTATAGTGATCTGAATGCTATAGCTTCCTCTCAGTTGTTGATCACAACCGAAAAACTTCGTGACGTGCTGTACATACTAATGGAGACTCTAAAGCCGGTTAGAAAAAGGTTTTTTACTAACAGCGATCTCGGAGAATGCGTAGGAAGAGTTAGAAAAACCGTGCTTAGCAACCTGACAAAAATTTGTCTTCCTAACATGGCTGTGTATTATCCCCTTATGACGCTTTTGGAGAAGATACCATACGTTCTAACTGTTGGTGAACGTGCTATGTGGTTGCGGATCTTAATAAGGTTCTCTCATGAAGCCGTGGTGTCACGTAAATTGTTCAACGATAGTCATTTGCTACACAAGTGTCTCACACTCTTAAAAAACGTAAGAAACGCCTTACTGAAGAGAAGTCGTATAGCCGCTGCTGGGAGCGTACTGGAACCGGAAATGAACCCAGAATACATCAATATTCTACACACTGAAATCTTGCGAATCACATCAAAAGCGCTTCATTTCCATAAATTGTACTATCCAACTTTATCCGATCAGGTAAAACGTCTTGTAATCTTAGGAGAGGAAATTGAGCACTTGGAGTATTATCAAAACCACCAGCTTCTTATCTTCCAAACTACACAGCATCGCCTTGTTGCGCTACTTGATGAATTTCTGACTCATAGTGCTCACTACGAAACGCAGCGTGCCTGCAACTCTACCGCTGCTCTGGGAGAGCTACCGGCAATCTTGAATGACGTTCTGAGTAGAATATCTCAAGCTGCATGTTCAATCCAAGAACTACAAAATACTGCTGATATTCCTAAACAGCTCAAATTACTTGGAATAACACGTCCTTTACAAATTGATCTAATAAACAGACGCATGGATCCTGCTATGCTTACTGAAGCGCTAGCTGTTACTCAGGAGTTTCATGATGGTCTAAAATACATCCTAGGCCACGTTCATTACTTGGACCGACTAGTGCTACGTGATTTCAAAAAAATAATAACAAGAACAACTGGAATACAAACAAAGACACCTGAAGTGTGGCATATGAGAACTGAAAAAAAATCACCCACAGCAAGCTTGGTTGAGGAATATGTAAATATTGTACTTAGCTCGATGCGTTATACCTTTTTACCACGTCGCGTAGGTGATCCTCCTCAAGACACTATGCTAAACGTCTACGTATCTCTACTCACAAATGCTTTAGCATTTAACAGCAGGTATTTGGGCGTAGAAAATACTCATGTGAACAGTAAGAATATATGTGAGTTTCAGTCATACTTTGCGACAAAGAAATTGAGTTCAAGGGGAGAGTTTTTGCATTTCTATGATGAACTGGAGCTCATTATAGTACAGAATGTTTTAACAGCGCCTGTCATAGCTGAAAGTGACGCCTTAATATCTTCGGAGATGGGGCCTAGTGGGATCAGTATGCCTATACCCGTGTACTCAGATGCATGGGCGAACAATACATCTAGTATCAGTGCAATTGCGGAAAACAGACAGAAAGACATCTTAAAACCTCACGCTGAAATGGTATATAAATCAGCGAATGAGGCTGGCAATACCAAAGGATTGCAGCAGCACCAGAGCACACTTACTAATTGCACAAAAACATCACCTAAAATGAAAAAAAATTGCACCTTACTTCAAAAGCAGTACATTATGGACACGGGTAAGAGCAATGTGGGTGTACGTGCACTTGAAAACTTTATCCATAGCTTTTTTGCACACGTACCTGACTCAGCAATACACAATACTTCTCATAGCACCAGTAGTGCATTAACAAGAAGTGAGGAGTCTCTTGTGTCTCCGCCGCTAATTTTGAGAGCGCCCATCGTAATAGCCTCTAATTACCTATCACAATACCAGAACTCATTTCTACAACGTCACCACGGCCCTACTTTATCCACTCCTCCAAACCATAGTTATTGCCCTGTACATATTACAGATAGGCTTCCTTCCGTGCACCTAATGCAGAATTATAACATGTCACATATAGTCAAGCATTCAAGTACGCACGCGTGCCGTACATTGTCCGTACAACATGCACACAGCAAGAATAGTTTGCAGCAGCATGAGGCTATTACTTTGGCATCCGAACAAGGGGTTAGAATGCCGCTACCTAGTGTCTTACGACCATTGCTGACACCTAGTAGTGATCATAGATCAATCGCAACGCATACTCATTATACGCATGGATCTAATGCTTACGGACCTCGTTTTCTCACTTTGCCATACAATAGCAGTAACTTATACCCAGGCTATCATGGTACATATGTTCGCTATGCTGCAGCAAGCCCCCTGTACATGGGGCATTCAGTAAAATGCAATGAGTCTGTGGCCCGGAATATTGAACAGGTAAGCAGCAATGCAGGATGTGGACATAACTCAACTGCAAGAGGCAAAACTCTCAAAAAAGAACAGAAAAAAAGGGAAATCAAAGCTAACATATCACCTTATGAACGCAATTTTTTTAAAAACTCGCATGCTACTATAGTTCCCAAACCTTTTTCTAACAAAAAGGATATATATACCTCTTGCATGACCTCTCTAGATTCAGCCACACCTGTCCCTATTGAGACTATAGCCAACCACTCATTTGCTGGCATACAACCCGTAACTAACACCACTTCTTACTATCTTGGAGAGAGCATATTGGCCAAAAGAGGTACTTTAGCTGAGAAAAGGTATAACAAACGTGCACGAGGTACGGCTCTGCACCTTGAGAAAACACAAGGTGGAGCACACTCACCATTACATTATCTCAGCAATGCACAAGAAAGCGACATAAAGAAACTGGGTCAGAACAACACTCCTGCGACAGTGGCACATACTTTTGGGCCTTCTTCTCTAGTACATGATGTATCCACGCAATGCGTGGCGATGACAGAATGGAACACTAAGATCTGCATAGATAACTCCTGTCAAAAAATTTCCGGACTTGTTTTAGCTAATAAACATGTGTCAGATGATATAATTTCAGAAATCCTCGAGGACGAGCCAGATCAACTTCTTGATCTTAGTGTAAGGGGGGCAAAAAGTTACTTAATAGGCAGCTTAGAAGCGATAAATCTTGAGGCATCATGCAGTGCTGCCTCATTATCAGAACCTTCGGCAGATACTGTGAGCAGTGATCTCAAGCAATGTGTTACTACTGGCCCAGAGGCTATAGAAGCAGCAGGACAGCAGAAACATGGTACTTAATTTATATGTATAGTTGCTTCAGTGTGTCTAGCTACAAGATAGAAGAGGTGCCTATAGCAAGATCCCCGCCATGTACAGTGCTCGGATCCTGATCGCAAATGGACATGTGCTCTTGCTTCGAGCTATAGGATAAAGAAATTATAGCGTGTTTTGAGCGTTTCTAGCAACGTCTTAGACTAGACAGCTATGATGAGTATCTACCCCCAGCTGTCGCGTTTTTGAATTCTGATGCATTTATTAGCGGTATAGTTATCAGGTGTCAGAACAAGAGGGACAATACTTTTACAGGCTTGAGTTTTGTGCGAAACGCGTAGACTGCAAGATATGCTATCACATAGATTTGATATGCAACACTTGGCAACATATGCTTAAAACATGCATAACGCCCAAAGTTGACCAAGCACAAGCGGTAGAAACTCACCTGGGGTCCTTATGAAGTCAGAAGAAAGCACACTAATTTCTCAACAACGTAAGGTCATTACCCTTATTCTGAAATGATATCCTAGATATCTTATTCTGGTATAAACCAGGGGCCTGATAATAGCACCCAAAGTCTAATATATTAGATTACTGTAACGTACTTCCACGGCACTGACTCTATGTCCAATCTACTACTCCTAAGATAACAATGCTAGATATGGAGATACGAATCTTTCAACAACCTCACCCCCTTCAATAGTTTTAGCAAGTAATCCTGCTACTATGGTTTTTTCTTCAGGAGTGAGTTCCTTGACTAGGTCTTTAGCTACGGCTGTGGCGTTACTATTAGGTGCACTTACTA
>NZ_JAHLEX010000043.1 GCF_023476575.1 Anaplasma phagocytophilum
TAAGGCTTACAAACTTACTCAAAAAACTTATGTTCCGTATTCGCTGAGTATTACCCAAGCTGCTACACTAGGCGATTTCCTCCTGACTACTATTATCAATGGAAGCGATGCTGTTGCTACTTGAGCTGCTAGAAGGTCCCCTACTCCCACAAAGTGCCAAGTTAAGCTTATCGCCGGAGTTTACTATGTCCAATTCTGCATAGTACTTACAGTAGTGGTTCATGTCTTTCCCCAACTTTGTCACACAAACCTTACCATCAATATCGGGATAAGAATCCTCAATCGCCTTAGCAAAGTGAGTGATGTCTTTACCTTATAGATCGAATAATAGAATCCTGTATAACAAATCTCAAAACCCATACCCTTATCTCAAGTTCACCATACCTAATATGGAGATACTCATATCTCAACAACCTCACCCCCTTCAATAGTTTTAGCAAGTAGTCCGGCCACTATGGTTTTTTCTTCAGGAGTAAGTTCCTTTACTAGGTCTTTTGCTACGGCTGTGGCGTTGTCGTTAGTGACAGGTGTTTGTGTTACGGCCGACTTAGCAGTCGATGTCGGCCAATTCTGGCTGCCATCTTTTAGAGTTTTTCCGATGAAATCTTTAAGGACATAAGCTTTGGCACTATTCGTATTGCTCGCATTAGTCGACCCTTGTCCACCGCACAACGACGTATTGTTATTAGTAGCTGTGCCGTCAGCATTAGTCGTATCCGCATATATACCGTAGCTGTTCTGCCCCTCTTTCCCCTTCTTCGTCCTACAAACCTTGCCATCGATGATAGGGTGAGAGATTTCAACAGCCTTAGCAAAGTGAACAATGTCCTTACCTTATCTAATAAGAGCACCCTATACATAAACCAGATATGAAATCCTAGGATTACTAAACAAAACATACCTAGAGACTGCTTTTAGATATTCGGAGGAGCGTAGTTACTTAGTCTCCTCGCATATTAAACTCATTTGTAAACGTGAGACACTACAACTCCTTAGCTAGTAGATATACTGTATATGCTTCATCTTCCTTAACTTCCGCTATCCCCAATACCCTTAGTCTTGTTTATAATAACAAGAGTTACTGTATATACTCTTATTATACCCAGCGATCAACAGGTAGTGCGTATACCTGCCAGCATCTCTAGAAACAGAAGATATGCAGCGTAGTAAATAAAGTTCAGGGGAGTACTTATTGTTGTTTTAGGGAGTAATGCTGGAAGTAAGGATAGTGGCACTATATTTCGAACTCAGCTTAATTGAAGTGCATGAGGCTCTAAAAAGTATTAGTTGAAAGTACTAGTTGTTGTATAGCTTCTAGATCTGGATGATTCTATGTATATACGAAATACGGCAAATAATTGCCTTGACCTGCGCTGTTAGGGGAACTAAGATCAGTGGTTCTACGGGTGTGGTTTTCTCAAGATTAAGATGAGCGATGGTGTCTTACCAGTTTCCATAGAGAAGGAGTTAGAAGACTCTTATCTATCTTATGCCATGAGTGTAATAGTCAGTCGGGCGATTCCTGATGTTCGTGACGGACTAAAGCCTGTGCATCGGCGTATTCTGTACTCCATGTACAAGTCTGGGTACGACCATGATAAACCGTACAAAAAGGCGGCCCGTGTAGTTGGTGATGTAATGGGTAGGTATCACCCGCATGCTGATACTGCTATTTATGATGCCTTAGTGAGGATGGCTCAGGACTTTTCTCTGCTTGTGCCGCTCATAGATAGTCAGGGAAACTTCGGTTCTGTAGATGGAGATCCTCCGGCTTCTATGAGGTACACTGAAGCCAGGCTGGCGCAGGCTGCACACTTTTTGTTGAATGACATAGATGAAGATACAGTAGATTTTCGTCCGAACTATGATGAAAACGAGCAGGAGCCGGTTGTTCTTCCAGCTGAGTTCCCTAATGTTTTGGTTAATGGGGCGGGGGGTGTTGCGGTTGGGATGTCTACAAATATCCCGTCTCATAATCTAGGGGAGATTATAGATGCATCCGTAATGTATATAGACAACCCTGATGTAACCCTTGAAGAGTTGATGACGGTTATTCCGGGGCCAGACTTTCCCACAGGTGGCGTAATAATGGGTGATGCGGGTATAAAGTCCGCTTTTGCTACGGGTAGAGGAACAATAATAATCCAGGGTAAGACTCATATAGAAGAGCTGCCATCGGGTAGGCAAGCAATAATCATCGATGAGATACCTTATCAGACTAATAAGGCGAAGTTGGTAGAGCGTATACATGAGCTCATAAAGGAAAAGAAAATTGAGGGTGTTGCAGATTTACGAGATGAGTCGAATAAGTCCGGTATTAGGGTAGCAATAGAATTAAAGAAGCAAATAAATTCTCAGGTGGTGTTGAATCAGTTGCTTGGTCTGACGCCGCTTAGGACAAGCTTTAGTATAAACACGTTGGTTCTGGATAACAGTAGGCCACGTATTATGTCGTTAATTGAGATTATCGAGACGTTTGTTGCTTTTCGAAAAGAAGTTTTGGTACGTAGAACAAGGTATCGCCTGAAGAAGGTGAGGGAGCGGGCGCACCTATTCATAGGAATGTACATTGCAGTTTTAAATATAGATGAGATTGTAGCGATTGTCAGAGCATCTAAAGATGCGGCTGAAGCTGCGGCTGCTCTTAGGGAGCGTACATGGAGTCCTTCAGAAGAAGTGAGGGAGATGATCGAGCTAGTATCTGATAGTACCGGGGTTATAGAGGGTGGTAGGTATAGGTTAACTGCGCCGCAGATAAAAGCGATTTTGGAAATGCGCTTACAGAGGCTTACGGGTTTAGAGAAGGGTAAGTTAGAAGTCGAATTACAGTCTATGGTAGCGCTAATCACAGAATATACCAAGATTCTGAGTACCGATTCTTTGTTGATGGGTATGGTGCGTGAAGGTTTTCTTGACGTAAAGAAGAGGGTGGCTACAGCTAGAAGAACCACGATAGAAGAGTCGAAGGGAGATATTGACGCAGAGAGCCTTATTCCTAGAGAGGAGATGGTTGTTACTGTCACTATGAACGGCTTTGTGAAGCGGGTGAAGTTGTCCAATTATAGGGCGCAGAAACGTGGTGGGAAGGGTCGTGTTGCACAGGGAATAAAGGAAGAAGACGTTACTACTAAGCTCTTTGTGGTGGATACTCATACCAGTGTGCTTTTCTTCTCTAATGTCGGAAAGGTTTACAAGTTGAAAGTTTATAAGTTGCCTCTGGGAGAGCCTGCATCTCGTGGAAGGTCACTGGTGAATATTTTTCCGCTTGCTGAGGGTGAGGCCATCACTAGTGTCATGCCGCTTCCTGATGTTGGAGTGGATTGTGGCGTCGAGAGTATGGACGTGGTGTTTGCCACTTCTTCAGGGAACATCAGGCGTAATGCACTTGCTGATTTCCAGTATGTGCCTTCCAATGGAAAAATTGCGATGGTGTTGAATCCTGGTGATCAGCTGATATCAGCGAGTGTATGTGTTAGTACGGATCATGTTTTGTTATCGAGTAGGATGGGCAAGAGTATTCGATTTTCCGTAGGTAATGTTCGTCAATTTAAGGGTAGAATGTCGGATGGTGTAAGAGCTATTAAGCTTGCTGAAGGTGATCAGGTCATCTCTATGTCTGTGCTATATGGCTCTGAAGCTAGTTCTGATGTCAGGGAGGCATATCTGAAGATTCCTGTGGATTCTAGAATAAAAGCGGCTGAATATGATGGTGGGGCGATCGGCAAAAGAGTTTCTGGTATGCTAGATGATCTTAAGTTATCGGAAGAAACTTTTGTGGATATGGTGAAGAAGGAGCAGTTTATATTAACTGTTACGGAAAATGGGTTTGGAAAGCGTACTTCTGCTTATGAGTATCGTACGACGGCTAGAGGGGGTGTGGGAGTATTGAATATACTTACTACGGCGCGGAATGGTAAGGTCGTGGCTAGTTTTTCTGTTGCGCATACTGATCAGGTGATGTTGATTACAGATAAGGGAAAGCTAATCCGTATTTCTGTGTCTGATATAAGGATAATCGGCAGGAGTACACAGGGTGTGACGTTGTTCAAGACAGAAAAAGGAGAGAAGGTGGTTTCCGTGGCTCTGGTTATTGATAGTGGTGATAACTGTGACGATGATGAGGGTGTCGGAGAGGTT
The DNA here is from genome assembly GCF_023476575.1 of Anaplasma phagocytophilum. Classification (GTDB taxonomy): domain Bacteria; phylum Pseudomonadota; class Alphaproteobacteria; order Rickettsiales; family Anaplasmataceae; genus Anaplasma; species Anaplasma phagocytophilum_A. Next base: position 4,138 of record NZ_JAHLEX010000043.1, read on the forward strand.
TCAGCTTAAATCTTTTTCAGTGCTAGCACGCGTTGGTTGCTGATTTGAAGTATGTGAGATCTGTGGTTTGCGCTGTGTCAGATGTTTTGAGTGTAGTGGGGTGCTTTCTGTGGAGTCTTTGATGGGAGGGGATTGCGTAGTCTGCGAATAAGGTCTTAGGGTGATTGCTTGTATGATGTTGGCGTGGTTTCTATACAGGCCTTGTGTGTACTATAGTCTGGTCAAATGGTTTATATTGGGTGATAATTAAATTTGTTTCCTGCTAAAAGTGTATGCAGAAAGCTGATATAATTTTCAGTCGTTTTTTCAGCGATAATCCCCGCCCGCGTATAGAGTTGCAATACCGCAATGAGTTCACATTGTTGGTTGCGATCGTGTTATCTGCGCGTACTACGGATGTTAGTGTTAATAAGATCACAGCCGAGTTATTTGATATTGCTGATTCTGCAAAGAAAATGCTTGCTCTAGGGGAAAGTGGGCTTAAGCGCTATATAAACAGTATAGGTTTGTATAACTCCAAGGCTAAGAATATAATTCAGTTGAGTGCGATAATTGAGAATACCCACGGTGGTACAATCCCTAGAGATTTTGATTTATTGACGGCTCTTCCAGGTGTGGGGCGGAAGAGTGCAAATGTGTTTTTAAATTCATGTTTGGGCGTACCCACGATTGCGGTTGATACTCATGTATTCAGGGTGAGCAATAGGATAGGATTGGTGAAAGAAAGCAGTGTTTTGGGTGTTGAGAGATCTCTTGAAAAAGTTGTGCCAGAAAAGTGGAAGCTATATGCACATCACTGGTTAGTTCTGCACGGACGGTATGTGTGTAAAGCGCGTACTCCTTTATGTGGCAAGTGCATAGTTAGTGATTTGTGTGCTAGTAGGAGCGTGTTTCCGCGGTAGAGTGTGAAAGCGGCTCCTAATAGTATGAGAAGTGGGGAGGTATTGACTGTTACATGTCTGTGATACTGTGGAATATGCTCATAGGGCAGGCACGTGGGGGTTTAAATGATATGGGGCAATAGCCTATGGGCGTATGAGAATTAGCTACATAGATTGGAGAACATTCATTTGTATATGTCTGTGTTGGGTATTGCAAGATTGGTTGTCTTCGATTTATTACAGATGTAATTGATTTACCTGCTAAAATTCAAGGACTTTCTTTTCAGTAAATTTTGACTGCGGATGTCATTCATCCGTAACTTGCGGCATGTTGACGCTGTGAGTTGTTTTTTACTAAAAAGCTTTGCAGAGTGATTGAGAAAAAAGCAACGCAGTTTTCTCCATGAAGTGTCTCTAAAACTTCCAAATTTGTATTGTGGTTTATAACTTATGCTATGTGTGAGGCGGGGCCTTAAGGTAATTCCTGGATTTTCGTTTATGAGATAAGGCTTTTTCTAATTAAACGTGAGTCTATTGTAAAAGACTTATGGTAAGTAAGGGTATTAGCGTAGCAGAATGTGAAGCCATGTGTTTTTATGGCAAAAGCTAGCTAGTGAAATGAGAAAGCGGTGCTCATATGCTTGGTTACAGCGTCTTTGTTCAGTATTTTTCTACGTTTCTACGTAGTGAGCAAAGTATACTTGCTTGTTAGCTGCTATACCGGTGGAGTATTTTTTCTTGCAAGGGATTTTATTAGCCTGTCTAAGCGCTATTATAAGCTAGAAGATTGGATGGATTTCGAGTCTAAAGTTATTGACTGTGCGTACTCATGCCCTTACATTATGGGCTAATTTGCGGGGAGCGAATATGTCCAGAGAGGAGATTGGTCAATTTTTTGTTCGTTTCAAAGGGGCAATAATGGGCGTGGTACTGTTGGCGTTATGTGCCTCAGGCATTGCGTTCTTCCTTGACAGTAGAAGCGAGAAGCAACGTATCCAAGATGGAGATGCCATTTATGATGTTCTGCGTCGTAATGATGGATCTGTAGAGCAGAGGCTAACCGAGGTTTCTGATACGTCTAAGGGTATAATTGCGCGTTTGGCGAAGTTTAAGCTTGCAGCAGGGCATGTGAGGAGCGGTAGTGTGGTGTCTGCTAGGGAGTTGTACTACGATCTTGCTGTGGATACAGGGTTAACGCGGGAGCTTCGGGAGCTAGCTGAGTATTTTGCAATTGTGCTTTCGCTGGATGGAGAAGATCTAGATGAGGCACTAGAAGAGAGGCTTGTGCGGCTTGCTTCGGGGAGGGATTCTATATACCGGTCGTCTGCGAAAGAAGCGCTAATTGTTTTAAAGCTTAGAAAGAATGACGTAGATGCTGCGGTGTTGGTCATGAAAGAAGTTCTGGGTGATCCCGCTTTAAATATGGAGATCAGGAGAAACGTTGAAGGTCTATTGAGAGTATATGGCCATAAGTAAAGTTTTCATTCCTCTAATCCTTGAAACAAAGGTATCGAATGATTAGTTAGAGGTAAGATTCGGTTTGTAGTGTCGTGGAGTTTGTTGTGGCGGATATTGAAGAGTTAAAGTTTGATGCGGAAGTAGGGAAGGTATTAAGTCTTGTTGTACATTCTCTGTACACAAATAAAGACATATTTCTAAGGGAGTTACTCTCTAATGCTTCAGACGCCTGTGATAAGTTGCGGCATGAGTTTTTGTCTAATCACGACCTTATGGAAGAAGGTGAAGAGCTAAAGGTGGTGATTAGTGTAGATAGGGATAGTAAGCGGCTTTCCATTTGTGACAATGGAATAGGTATGAATCGTGATGAGCTCATCACAAATTTGGGTACTATTGCAAGTTCGGGTACGCAGCGGTTTTTGGAAGCTCTGGGTGGTGATAAGGCCAAGGGGTACGATCTCATCGGGAAGTTCGGTGTGGGTTTTTATTCTGTCTTTATGGTTGCGAGTGAGGTAGTGGTTGATACTTGCCGAGCAGGGGAAAGCGTTGGTTATAGGTGGAGATCTTCTGGTGATGGGGGATTTACTATAGAGAAGCTGGGCGAAGGCGTTCCTAGAGGTACGAAGATAACTTTGAGTCTTAAGGAAGAAGAGTCAGGATTTTTGGATAAGTTTAGAATAGAGCACGTAGTTACTACATATTCGGATCATTTGGGTTATCCGGTATATTTTTTGGATGAGAAGGGTGAAGAGGAGAAGCTGAACAGTGGCGTTGCTATTTGGACTAAGCCTAAGGCTGAAGTTACTGCTGCTGAGCATTTGGAGTTTTTCCGCTCTGTTGCCCATATAGGAAGCGAACCATGGATGGTGATTCACAATAAAAATGAGGGGGCTATTGAATATACTAACTTGCTGTATATTCCGTCGGTAAAACCCTTTGATCTTTTTCATCCTGATAGAAGATGCTCTGTGAAGTTGTATGTGAATAGGGTATTCATTACTGAGGACAACGTGCAAATCATACCTCAATATCTTAGGTTCATAAGGGGTGTGATAGATTCTTCTGATTTGCCTTTGAATATCAGTAGGGAAACTTTACAAAATAATCGCATAGTAGAGAAAATTAAGACTTCTGTTACTAAGAAAGTCTTGTCTGCTCTGAAAGAAAAGGCTGAAAGTGATAATGAGAGCTATAGCAAATTCTGGGAGAATTTCGGTCCAGTGCTCAAAGAGGGTTTGTGTGAGGCTATGGATACGGAATCTCGCGAAGGTTTGCTTTCTGTCTGCAAGTTTCATACTAGTGCTTGTGCTGCAGGGGAGCTTGTAGGTTTGGCGGAATATATTTCCAGAATGAAGCCAGGGCAGGAGAGTATTTTTTATCTTTCAGGTGATGACTTAGAATCTACTAAGAGGAGTCCTCAGATTGAAAAGCTCGTGAGTAGTGGAATAGAGGTTATCCTGCTTGTTGATCCTGTAGATGATTTTTGGACTAGTGTTGTCTCCGAATATAAGGGGGTGCCATTAAAGTCTGTCATGCGTGTAGGTGAGAAGGATCTTGATAAGTGCATAGGTGCTAGTGACGATAACGGTGATAAAAGTAGTAAAGATAGTGGCGAATGTGCGTTAGATAAGGAGAGTATAGGTGCCTTTATCGAGTATTTGAAGAAGGTGCTCGATGGGGTAGTGAGTGACGTGCGCGTTTCTAAGAAGCTTACTACAAGTTTGGTTTGTCTCGCAGTGCCTGATAATTCAATGGATATACGTATGGAGAGGTTCTTAAGGGAGCAGAAGCAGCTGAATTACAAGGGTAACAGGATTTTGGAAATTAATATTGATCATCCTATAGCGAAGAATCTTCTAAAAGAACATGAAGAGCGTGGTGAAAGTGAGCTTCTAAACGGGATAGTGCATTTGTTATATGACGAAGCGTGCATCATTGAAGGTGAAGAGATAAGAAGTAGCGTTGATTTTGCGGGTCGTATAAATGGGGTGCTTGCTAAAATATTTTCTAGCAAGTAGGCATTGATTTCTGAGGGAGGAGGGCTATGTATAGGCTCTTTTCCCTGTACGGAAGTGCATTAATAAACTTCGTGTTCTGCCTCAATTTGAGTTCTGAATAATGTAGCTAGGGACTTAGGTTGCGTGACCATGGGTATTGGTAAAGTTTAGAGCATAAGAGTACCGTGCGATGGTCTTGGGGGTTAAAATCCAGGAAGGGGTGATTTAATAATCTGATACTTTTCTTATACCTTTACCCAGTTTTGGTGCAGCCATTGTTCAAAAAGAATGCAGAGGTCGTAGATTTTCACATATTATGGTGTGTGATATGTAGCAGCACTGCTTATAAATAGGGAGATATGACTAATAAAATCAGGAAAATTTTTCCTAAAAAGTATACTTGATAAGTGCTCAAAGTATTGATGCAGCGCACATTTTGACTCGTTATACTTCAACATGATATTAGTAAGGTCCTTAAATTAGTTTTTGCTGCAAAAAAAATACTACTACTGACGCTATGTGTAGTGTACCAGGAATAATAATTTCAGCATGTTATCGGCTGTGATACAGTACTAATGGTAAAGCGATTTTAAGGTTTCTCCACATTATGTCACTAGCTGCCCCAGCAATGAATTACGGATGAAGATTTACTACTAAAGTTGTGCTGGCGATATGCGTGTGCACTGCATATGTAGTACTCAATCTTGTTATGCAGTGCGCTATTACAACATGTAATAGCGCATGGATACAATCAATTAGGGTGAGAGGATTGCTTGGTGATTTTAAGCCTTCCTTTTCTAATAGTTCTTTAACACGATTTACTTCTTATACGTGCTTATTTGTGCCTTATCTGAGACATGTTAAATAAAAATTCTTAATTTCTTTCTATCAGGTCCTGCCTAAGAAAAAACTAGCTTAAGTAAGAGCTAAATTGC
>NZ_JAHLEX010000044.1 GCF_023476575.1 Anaplasma phagocytophilum
TATGCCCATCAATAATGCAACAACAACCCAAGATTTTCAATTAAAACGTTAGACAAAACAATCCACGGAACCCCAGCACTAACCAAGGCAACAGCTCCGTATCTCATCAATTTGACGGCACACTAGACAATTCTCTAATGACAAAAACTGCGCACTCCCGTGAAATACATAGGTATACCACTGCAATTCGCTGCATCGATGACTTCCTGATCTCGCAGCGAGCCCCCCGGCTGCACTATAGCTGCTATGCCAGCAGAAACAGTATGTTGGATACTATCTGCAAACGGAAAAAAGGCATCAGAAGCCAAAACAGCACCTGCACAATTCCCAGCCTTACGTATCGCTATTTCCACACTATCGACACGACTCATCTGCCCTGCCCCTACACCAATTGCGCGACCATCACGCGCAATCACTATCGCATTTGAGCGCACGTACTTACACACTCTCCAAGCAAATAAAAGATCATCCAATACTTCAGGAGAAGCACTAACCTCAGTAGCCAACTTGAAATCACTTATATTCACCACGCTCCGATCACACTCCTGTACCAACAACCCACCAGACAATGTGCTTTTTAGCACTAACCTGTCAGGAGTATACGGCTTATACCTCATAATCCGCATGCTCTTCTTCGCTGTTAGAGTTTCTATCACCCCATCATCAAAGGCAGGCGCTACCACAGCTTCTATAAATATACTCATGACCTTTCTAGCAACATCCATGGTCATGGCCTTGTTTAGCGCTATTATGCCCCCAAAACTACTACGCGGATCACACGAGATAGCCTTCTCATACGCATCGTCAATACCTCCAGTAGAAATGGCAACCCCACAAGGATTACCATGCTTGATAACCGAAACCGCTGGAACATCAAAGTCCGCAACTATCTTTACGGCAGACTCTATATCAACGATATTATTGTAACTCAGATCCTTCCCATGCATTTGCTCTATAGGAAGCACATCACCATAGCCTCCAACACAATAAAGTGCAGCCTTTTGATGCGGATTCTCACCTATACGCAAATCCTGAACCTTCTTCCCGTGTATAACGATCTCGCCCGGTAACGCCTCATCCTGCTTTTCACTCAACAACCAGCCATGCACCCGCGCATCATAAGCAGAAGTCAATGCAAAAGCCCTAGTAGCCATCTTTTTACGATACTCGAGGGAAGTATTGCCCCCATTATTTTCAATCTCGCTCTTCAATTCATCGTAGTCCCGAGCATCCAAAACAACAGTGACATGTTGAAAATTCTTCGCACCAGCCCTTAAAAGCGCCACACCACCTATATCAATATTTTCTATAATATCATGCTCTGTAGCATCAGTACGAGCCACACACTGCACAAAAGGATACAAGTTCACCACAAGGAGATCTATATTATTAATACCAAGCTTCTCCCCCTCCTGCATGTGCGACCCACGGTTGCACAAAATTCCAGCAAAAATCTTCGGATGCAGCGTCTTAACACGCCCTCCCATAATTTCATCATACTCTGTATATTCCGACACCTCTGTAGACGCTACACCAGAGTCTCTCAGGAAAAGATTCGTATTTTTTGTAGCAAGGATACGAAAACCGTTTTTTACCAAAAAGCGCGCCAACTCCTCTACTCCTTCCTTATCCGTTACGGATAAAAGAGCCAATTTTGCTTTCTTCATACCCATCGCTACATCCACTATTTATTCATCATTGCTAAAATCTGTGCCTCAGTCACCAAAACATCTTCTACGTAAGCATGACACTCAAACCTACAGCTGTTACCACGCCTATGACACACGCGTGATTTCAATATCAAGACATCTCCCGGCACTACAACCTTGCGGAATCTAGCTGAATCAATGGACATAAAAAGAACAGACGTATCACCCGTACTTTCTCCATCAGCATCACACACCACACACAACATAGAAGCCTGCGCCAAAGCCTCCACAATAAGCACTCCTGGCATGATGGGGTTACCACGAAAATGCCCCACAAAAAATGGCTCATTAAACGTGACATTCTTAACCGCAACTATACACTTACCGGGAACACATTCCCTCACTTTGTCCACTAACAAAAACGGATAAGAGTGCGGCAATGCTCGCATTACCTGTTTATGATCCATCTGCATAGACACCTTGTCTTCACTAATTCTCCAAGCTGACACGCGACAAATCCTTATTGAGCGTCTCTAATACTTTCTCAGTAATATCAGCCTTCTCATCCACGTACGATGCCTGCCCCCTGGACATAAACAGGACAACCAAAGCTCCTTTTTCAGCGGCTTGCAATTCTGATATCTTCTGTATCTTATCATAGACTTGGGCAATAGCATTCCCGTACATAACCTCCAACTCAGACATCTTTGACTCAACATCTTTATTCATGTCCTCGACAGCCTGACGGAACTCCATAACCTTAGCTTCAAACGCCTCAGAGCTCAAAATCCCCTTCTGCTTTACCAGATCTTCCTCCTCTTTACGCAACTTCTCACCACGATGAGCAAAAGCCCCCTGCATTTCAGTACGCCTCCTGTCAAGCTGCGCCCGAATGTCCTTAGCCACCAAGGCTTCACTTAAAACCCTATCGGAATCCACAAATAACACCGGGCTACCACCTTCCGTTCCCGATGCTGCATTTACGCCCACAGAACAATTCAAAAAAACTACCAGCAACAAAGCCAATACTACAATTCTCACAATCTTCATAACTAAATACCCGAATCAGTGGATATTCTAAGCATATCCTTCACATCAAATTTCTCAGCCACTACAGGGAATCCAAAGTCGATCCTCACAGGACCAAACGGCGACCTCCATGAGAAACCAAAACCAACAGACATTCTAAGCAAATCACTGGTCTTGTAGCCCTCAACCTTCTTATAGTCAAGCGCAGACAAACTCGCAACATCAAAGAACAAAGAACCCAGTATCCCCAAATGCTCAGGCAATCCTACAGGAAAATCCAACTGAGTTATAACACCATAATAAAACTTTCCACCTAGTGCCTCTTGCGTAGCCACATCTCTCGGCCCTATACCCGAAGAAGCGAACCCTCTTATTTCATTACTACCAAGGAAAAACCTCTGCCCTATCTTTACCTTCTCTCCTGCATACGCAAAAACATACCCAAAAGATGGCCTAATTTTCAAAACTATATCATCGTTAATACGCTGAAAGACGCGATAGAAATGCGCACTTGACGCCTCTGTCTTTACGTAATGCAGATTTCCACCCACACCCGAAACCGATTGACTAAGCCTCGCATATATCCCACTACGAGGCTTGTAAGGATTGTCTATACTACTATAAACAAGAGAATAACCCACAGAAGAGTCGAAAAACGTCCCCTCCTGCTCCTTAATAAATTGAGAAGCAGCTTCGCCTATATTATGAATACTGTGATACTTGTAATAATACTGCACAGATGCAGCCAAACTATCAGTCAGATTACACGACAAGCGCGAAGAAAACCCTGCGTTAGTACTACCAAAAGGACCATCAGTAGCAAACAATCCCTTCAAACCCTTTGCCGGAATACCACCTTGCCTAGAATAAAACGCCCCTACCCCAAACGACACTTCACTATCAAAAATGTCTGGAGTAACTAAGTCGAGCACACTAGACATACCTGTAAGAGATCTCATTAAATCAAAAGATACAACCTTGCCAGTCCCTAATAAATTTCTTTCCTTTATACTAATCTTCCCCACCAAACCACTAGCAGGAGAAAAACCCGCACCAATATCAAATGACCCAGTACCTCGCTCTTTTACTGTAAAATTGATATCAACCGCAGAATCGCTAATCCGTTGCGTGTCCGCATCAACAGATTCAAAGAAATCAAGATTCAACAATCTTCTACGAGATTGCCTCATAGCAAACGTACTATAAACATCTCCCTCAGAAACTCCGAGCTTACGCCTGATCACACTATCTAAAGTCCTAGTATTACCCAGTATATTTATGCGCCTCACATAGACACTCTGCCCCAAAGACACCCTATACTTTACGTTTACAACATCACCATGAATATCGTAATCATTCTTCACAGTTGCAAAAAGCTTACCCTTCTCATTTAAAAACGCAGTGAGCAAAGTCGATGTCCTCTCAACTAAACTCATGTTGAAAACTTCACCCTTCTTTGTCAGAACTATGTTCGCTAGCTCCTGCTCAACGTCTTCCCACGTTTTAACATCATCAACTGTTACAATATAATCCCCGAAGCGATATTTCTTACCCTCTTCTATCGAAAATATCAGCGTAGCATAAGAATAATCTTTTGAAGTCACCTCAACAGAAGGCGTACCAACCTTAACATCCAAATAACCCTTGCTAGTGTAAAAATCCCGCAAAAGCGACTGATCTACCATCAGCCTTTCAGAAAACAATTTCGTACTGTCACCAAAAAAGCCAAAAATATCAGTCAAGGACCTTCTCTTCGATGCAATTACTTCTTGCAGCTCATGCTCGGTGAACACAGTATTACCCACAAACCTGATATTACCTATCCGAGTCAGCGGCCCTTCTACTATCTTTATTTCTACATCAACACTGTTTCTCGCAGCAGGCTTTATCATATATGACACACTAGCTTTTAAGTAACCCTTGCTTACATACAAGCTATGCAGCTTACCCAAGTCCTGATTTAAGTTTGATTCCGTGAAAATACTCATCTTCTTTAATTTCAGCAGATCTTCTGCCAAAGTCTTAGCACTAAAAGCATGATTACCCTTCACTGTGACGCTGCGCACAACAGGATTCTCTTCCACGCTAATAACAAGCTCATCCTCTACAACATCAACTTCAACCTTCTTGAATAAGGACGTCCCATAAAGGTCACTTATTATCTCATGCAACCTTCCCTGCGTTATCTCCTCCGGCAGAGCGACCTTTGCATAGAACTCAATGGTCGCATTATCCAACCGCTCATTTCCCTCTATTCGTACTTTTTGCACACTATCTGCGACCGCCGGCCTCACCGAGGCAAACATCGCCGCCATCAGGACTAAAACAAAAAAATATCTCATATGTCTCATTTCAAAATGCTCTTGACGTCATTGAAGGTCACAAAAACCATCAGAGATACAAGAAGAATAAACCCTACGACCATCACTACACTACAATGTCTAGGGTTAAAGGTCTTGCGCCGAAAAATCCCTTGCAGAGCATACTGCAACATGAAGCCCCCGTCTAGCATTGGTAACGGCAATAAATTTATTACACCTAAATTTGCAGATATAAGACCCACAAAACGAAGGCCTTCCTTCTGCCGTATTGCATCACCGGAATGCTTCGCTATACGGACCGGCCCACCAAGCTCATCGACACTGCGGGAACCCGTAACCAGCTGCACAACAGCCATAAGAGTGATCCTTACAATCCTGTAAGTACACAAAAAAGCCTCGTTCGCAGCACTAAGAACTGGAAGGCGCCTACTTTGACTATCCATCGGTAACGAACTAGCGGAAATACCTAACTTTCGCGCTCCATTAGACCACTCCTCTGGCCCTATCGTGACATGATGCAATACCCCACTACGCAAGAACCCTATAGTCAAATATTCACCCCGCCCCCCAGCTATGTAGTGCCTTATCTCCTCAAACCAAGCGACTTCGTTACCATCTATCGATACTATCCTATCGCCAGCCTCAAGACCTACAAACTCCGCAGTACTCCCCGCAAGGACATTACCCACCACTGGCATAGGGCTTAAAACCCCACGAGTACTAAAAAGGACAAAGAAAACCAGTAGAGAGAATAGCAAATTTGCTGCCGGACCTGCAAAAGCTATAAGAAACCTCTGCCACAGGGGCTTCTCGTTTAAGGCACAAAGCCTCTCCTCTTCTGACATCTCCCTATCTAGAGCATCACCAAACATCTTGACATAACCCCCTACAGGAACCAGGCTAAATTTCCACCTGGTTCCAGATCCATCGGTTATTCCGAACAGCTCAGGCCCAAACCCTAGAGAAAAAGTCTCAACCTTGACCTTGCATAGCTTAGCCACACAGTAATGCCCATACTCGTGTACAAAGACAACAACAGAAAGCACGAGGAGGAAAGAGGCCACATAGAAAGAACCCTCCTGAAAAGCGCTCACAGCCCGCGCTAAGGACAACATAAGCCCACTCAACAAGCTCAAAAATCAGGAGCATCTTATACTATATTTATATCCTTGACAATACTATTGTGCCGTATAAAGTTTCAATATAGGAGCCACAGTGAGCTTGTACATTGCTATGATCGATACCCCCACTAGTGAAATAAGGAGAAGGTTATTGTACCGTAGCGTGCATAGGGGCTGCAAAGAGATGGATATACTCTTAGGAAGCTTTGCACAGCACCATCTACACCTGTTAAGCGATGAGCAAGTTGCCAATTACGAAGCTATTGTTGAATTGGATGATGCACTTCTTTACGCCTATGTGGTAGGAAGAATACCAATACCTCAGGGAATAGATAGCGCACTAATAGAACTAATAAGTGGTTTCGCCTCAAGAAAATGACGCTGTCTTTATGCATTAGCGATAACGGAGGGGATAGAAGCGTATGGATACTACATTATTAAATGCGTTAGTACTTGCCTTCGTAGGAGGGGTGCTGCTGAATTTTATGCCCTGTGTCTTTCCTATACTTTCATTAAAGATCATTTCTGTGGTTCGTCAAAAAAGCGCCGGAGACAATAGAATATTACAGGACTGTGTTTTTTACACGGTAGGAGTGCTTGCCACCATGTTCGTACTCACAGGAGTTCTCTTTATTTTTCGCACAACTGGTAATCTCTTAGGATGGGGATTTCAATTACAGTCGCCTTTTCTTGTAACCCTTTTGCTTTATGTAACTTTTCTCGTTGGATTGTCTTTCTCAGGACACTATGAGATTACATTTGGGATCTCCATTTTAGGAAGAGCAGGATCACAAAATTTGGAGAGCTTCCTTACAGGAGTGTTATCCACTCTTATAGGGACCCCGTGTGCTGCGCCATTTATGGTATCTGCAGTTAGTTTTTCGTTATTGCAACCCGGATTGCATTCCATATTTATTTTCCAGTTCATGGGTTTGGGAATGGTTTTTCCATACTTGGCTTTTTCTTGCATACCAGGCGCCGTAACGCTCTTACCAAAACCTGGAAAATGGATGGAGTATTTAAAGCAGCTGCTAGCATTTCCTATGTACTTAACTGCAGCATGGCTTCTACACGTCCTAGTAAGTCAAAAAGGCATTGCTGCCTTATTTCCCACAATATGCTCCATAATTGCAATCGCATTCTTAACATGGATAATTCGGAACATAGTAAAACCTGGCTCTGCTCTGAGAGATGCCGCTGCTTTATGTTTTACCGTAATTTTTGTCGTGACTTCTGCCCTATACATAAGTAGGTTGGAGATAATGGAGGACGTGCCCATACATAAGGGCTTTGTTGCATTCTCGGAGGATAGTTTACAGGAACTCTTAGAGAAGGGCGAAACAGTTTTCGTCGCTGTAGGCGCGGAGTGGTGCTTAACTTGTAAAACAAATGAATTAATCATAAATTCTGAGTCCATACAGCAGATCTTCCGCACACGTGGTGTGAAACAGATGAAGGCAGACTGGACAAATATGGATGCTGGAATAGCGCAGTACCTACATAGCCTGGGCAGCAGCAGTGTCCCGTTTTACGTGCTATATGTGCATGGAAAGCCTACAACAGAACCAATACCTCAAATATTCAGCAAAGCTAAGCTGACGGACTTTCTCTTAAGAAACCTTACAGATTAATCAGAGGTGTAATACGAATACAAAGTTCTGTAGAGAGAGCGTAGATAATCACACACGGCACACGGAGCACGCACTGAGGTTGCTGCATATACGGGAAAAGAGTACTGGACTGAGTTTTTTGTCTTAACTAACAAGCTCCCTACTAGCTGACCTTTCTTGATTGGTGCCTTTAAACTCTCTTGTGATAGTAAGAACGCATGAAGTTCATGTTCTAAGTCCTTTGGATAAGTAATTACAGCATCTTCCTTTAGGAATACTTGCAAAGATGTGCCCTTTTTGTGTTTCACAGATATTTCCCCAATGACTCCATTTGCAAGAAATATTGTTCTCGTGCTGAAGTGATTCAAGGCGTGCAAGATAAGCTTTTTTGCCTCATAAGCACGTTCTGTTTCGGTGCTCAATCCATTGATTACAACTAAAACGCGTCGTCCATCTTTCAGTGCTGAGGCTACCATACCGTAGCCTCCTGTTCTTGTATGCCCAGTTTTTATACCATCAACTTCTATATTATTGTAATTCAACAATACATTATAATTCTTCTGTGTTATCCCATTATAGGTAAACTGCTTTTCGCTAAAAAAGTAATAGTATTCAGGAAAGTCTTGTAATATCCGCGCTGAAAGTATAAGTAGATCACGTACTGACATCATATTATCATCGGGCCAACCTGTAACATTTACAAAGCGGCTGTTCTTAAGATTTAATTCGCGCGCTACTTTGTTCATTTCTTCAACGAACTTTTCTTGTGACGTATACAAACCTTCCGCAAGAGTGATACATGCGTCATTCCCCGAAGCAACAGCAGCACCTTTGATAAGGTCGTAGACAGAGATGAGTTGCCCCGTCTTTAAAAACACTGTTGGTGCACCTGCAGAAGTGGCACCTTCACTAACACGCAAGTTATACTCAAGCTTGATGTTCCCTGCTTTTAAGTTCTTCATCACTATGTATAGAGTCATAAGCTTACTCATGGAAGCAGTAGGCGTCGGCACATCTACATCATGCTCAAAAAGTATTGTTTTCGAACCCCATTCAAACACAATAGCGTGAGGCGCTTTCGTACGCAGCCCTGATGCATCTGGATGCGCGGGTAAAATGAAGACCAACGCGTAAATAAACGCTTTAAATAAAAGAAGACCAAGACTTGCTCGCATAGAGTTTGATAAGAAACAGAATTGGGGAGTCATACTAGTACCATGCCCAAAGCAATGTCAATAACAAAAACCTTGCAACTGACGCACCGTGTTTCTCCTGCCCGTGCCGTTGATACTATACTCTTTATGTTTCCGTGCAACCTCACATGGTCAAATGTTATAACTAAAACCTGAGTATTATCTCTGAGCACTATCCCAGCACGAAATTAAGAAACTAGTACGGCCAGCAGGACTAGTATCATCTACAAGACGTTGAGCAGGAAGATCATCATAGACACCATCTCCAACAACACGATGGTAGAAGCCCCCAGCAAAAGCGGAGATTTCAGGAGAAAGCTGATAACTCAAGCCAGCCTTTAACCTGTAAGCAAGCTTAGGAGTGATGTGACCATCAACAACGCCAACGAAGTTACCACCTAGACCAACACAAGCATAAGGAACAACACCTAAACCTTCACTAAGAAGATCATAACAAGCATT